>SCVQ01000485.1 GCA_004296865.1 Nitrospirota bacterium | reverse complement strand
GCTCTTCCGATCTGTTGGTAGTACCCCAGGTAATGCTCCCCGCTCAACTTGCTGATCCCGTAGGGTGACGCCGGGCGGGTGGGATGAGATTCCGATGCAGGGAACACCTCCTGCTCTCCGTAGATGGCCCCGCCGGACGAGGCAAAGACCACTTTCCTGGTGCCATGCCTGACGGCTTGTTCGAGCACATTCAACGTCCCGAGAATGTTCACCTGCGCGTCAAAGATCGGGTCCTCGACCGAACGCCGCACATCCATTTGGGCTGCCAGGTGCATGAGCATGGCCGGACGTTCTTTCCTAAACACCCGCTCCAAGCGAGAGCTCTGCAGGTCCATCTTGTAAAATTCGGCTGCCCGGTTCAGGTTGCGACGCTTCCCCGTCGAGAGGTTGTCCACCACCACGACTTCATGCCCCTCCTGCACCAGACGGTCCACCAGATGAGACCCGATGAATCCCGCACCGCCCGTCACGACGATCTTCATGCCACCCCCTGTCTCATGGCTCTATGCTATTGCACAAGCTGCCCGTCGCCGATCGACGCAGCCCGACCAAGATTTCGCGATTGCCCTTCTGCCCGATCACCGGAGAGTCCAGCACGCCCAACCTGGTCAATCCCAGGCCCTCGGCGCAGGCCAGCACCTTGTCGGCCACCTTGCGCCGCTGCTGGTCATCCCGCACAATTCCGCCGCGGCCCACTTGCCCCTTCCCTACTTCAAACTGAGGCTTCACCAAGGCAATCACCGTCGCCGATTCGGCAAGGAACTGGACCACGCAGGGCAGCACGAGGGTCAGCGAAATGAACGACACGTCGATCACAGCCAGATCGATAGGCTCAGGGATCGCTGAGCGGTCGAGGTACCGAATATTGCGCCGTTCCAGCACGACCACGCGGGAGTCCTGGCGCAACCGCCACGCCAGTTGTCCGTAGCCGACGTCCACCGCGTAAACGCGTCGCGCGCCGCTCTGGAGAAGGCAATCCGTGAATCCGCCGGTCGAGGCGCCCACATCCATGGCGACGAGGCCGCTCGGCGCCACCCCGAACGCCTCCAGTGCCGCAACGAGCTTGCCCCCTCCCCGACTCACGTACGGAGTCTCTCTGGCTGCGACTTCGATCCTGGCCTCCACAGACACCAGCTTGGCCTGTTTGTCGGCCAAGACCCCATCCACGGTGACGGCCCCGGCCAGAATCAATCGAGCGGCCTGTTCACGGCTTTCGACCAACCCGCGAGCGACCAATGCACGATCCAACCGTTCTCGAAGCGACGCAGTTTTCCTGGGCATGGAGAAACGGGACGCATCCGATGAGAGAGTCACGGGAGGTGGTTCAAGCTTCGGCGGCAAGTCAGCCAACTGGAGAAGATTCATCGGCCTCTTCGCTGCCGAAGGTATAGGCGCGAAGCCGCTTCTTCCCTTCCTTGTCCTGAATGAGGATCTCGACTTTCCGCTCCGCGTCATCCAGCATCTTGAGGCAGGTTTTGGAGAGTTTGATGCCCTCCTCGAAGATCTTCAGCGATTCATCGAGCGGCAGGTCCCCCTTTTCCAGCTCCGACACGATCGTTTCGAGCCGGGCCATGGCGTCTTCAAACTTCAGTGCAGCCAACGGAACCTCCTCCTCGTCACACGCAGACTGGCAGCTATTATACCCCGGCAGCCCACGGGGTCAAGCGCTTAGGACTTCGGCAGGACTTGCCGAACCGAGCAGATCAGATGGCCCTCGGCCAACCGCGCCCGCACGGCATCCCCCACGGATAGATCCTCCGCCCTCCTGACAACCGCCCCATCCGACACGGTCTGGATGATGCTGTAGCCCCGCGCAAGAATCGCCAAGGGACTCAGACCGTCCAGGGCCTGCACAAGCGAGCGCACCGCCTGGGACCGGAACGCCTGCCCCGAGCGCATGCCTTGTTCGACGCGCTTGAGGAACTGCGGCACGAGCACCATGGCACCCCTGACTCGATCCAGGGGGCTGGAGAGACCCAGATCGTGCCGACAGGCCATGATCTGTTGGCGAAAGGTCGCCAGCGAGCTTTTCACCGTCCATCCCAACCGGCTGGTGTACTCATCCAAGCGCTGCACATGCCGCTGGAGGGGCACCGTTCGGACAGACAGCATCTCGCCTGACTCTTCCAGCCGATGCCGTATGAGGGCGAAGCGCACCTGCATCGCCCGTTCCTGACGAGCCCGCCAATCTTCCAGCCCTTGGATGAGATCGTCCAGAACGGGAGCGACCGCCTCGGCAGCCGCCGAAGGCGTCGGCGCCCGGTAGTCCGCCGCAAAGTCGGCCAGAGTGTAATCGGTCTCATGGCCGACGGCCGACACGACGGGGACGGGCGACTCCGCGATCGCCCTGACGACCACCTCCTCGTTGAAACTCCAGAGGTCTTCCAAGGAGCCGCCCCCGCGTCCCACGATGATCACATCCACGTTGCCGGATTGGCCGAGCGTGCGGATCGCCTCCGCGATTTGCGGCGCCGCCCCGTCCCCTTGAACCGGCACCGGGCAGATCAGCACGGACAAGGACGGGCAGCGCCGCTCCAGCACCACCAGCATATCGTGGAGCACGGCGCCGGACCGCGACGTCACGAGGCCGACCCGGCGCGGAAGAAAGGGCAACGGCCGCTTGCGAGAGGCATCGAAGAGGCCTTCGCGGGCCAGCTTCTCCTTCAACTGCTCCAGCGCAAGCTGAAGCGCCCCGATGCCCTTCGGTTCCAGGTAATCCAGGACGGCCTGATACTCCCCGCGCGGTTCATACACCGTCAAGCGCCCGCGCACGATGACCTGGAGCCCTTCGCGAAGCGCGAACCGGAGGCGCTGCGCGCCGGTCCTGAACAACACGGCCCTGATCTGGCTGTTCTGGTCCTTCAAGGTGAAATAGCAATGGCCGGAGGAAGGCGTCCGGAGATTCGAGACCTCGCCTTCGATCCAGAGGTCTGGAAACCCCTGCTCGAGCCGGTCCCGCACAAGGGTGGTCAGTTCACTGACCGTGAGGATTCGTTGCGGCTGAGCGCCCACCATCATTCAAGAATACCCGCGAATATCGAGCGTACGGCCAGGTCTGGCCGGCCCGACCGGACATTACTCCGGAATCCGGATCCGCCGGATGGCGACGGCCTTCCCAAGCACGCCGTCGAGTTCGATGAGCACGGCGCTCAAGACCGCCGGTCCCGACGCCACTTCAAAGCGACGCGGCATCTGCGTGAGAAATTTCTCGATGGCCAATTCCTTCTTGATCCCGATCACGGACAGCACCGGCCCTGTCATGCCGATGTCCGTCAGATAGGCCGTGCCTTTGGGAAGAATCTGCTCGTCGGCGGTCTGGACGTGCGTATGGGTCCCGACGACCGCTGTCACTTCGCCGTCCAGAAAGTGCCCCATCGCCATTTTCTCCGACGTCGCCTCCGCATGCATGTCCACAATGATGGCGCGCGTTTCCTGTTTCAGTCTGGCAATCTCCCGACGGGCCACCTGGAAGGGGCACTCCAGAATGGCCGGCATGTAGATCCGCCCCATGAGTTGCAGGATTCCAAGCTTCTCGCCTCCGGGTGTTTCCACCACGATGCTGCCGCGGCCCGGCACGCCGTCAGGGTAATTCGCCGGACGCAACAACCGCGGTTCATGCGGGATGAACTCGAGGATTTCCTTTTTGTCCCAAGCGTGGTTGCCGGTCGTAATCACCGACAACCCCATCTCGAACAGTTCGTGGGCCAGCTCCGGCGTGATCCCGAACCCCGCGGCCGCATTTTCCCCGTTCCCGATCATGAGGTCCACGGCGTGCTCCGCCACCACCTTGTGCAGCGTCCGCGCAATCACCCGCCGCCCGGGTTCCCCCATAATGTCGCCGATAAACAGAACTTTCATAAAGACTGGCAATAGGCGATGGACAAGGGGCTATGGGCGGAGAACCCTGCGAGAGTTTCCTACCCATTACCCATCGCCTCTAGCCCCTCGCCCGCTCCTATTTTGCGTAATCCACGAAGCGGCTTTCCCGGATCACCGTCACTTTGATCTGACCGGGGTAGGTCAACTCATCCTGGATTTTCTTGGCCAGCTCACGAGAAATGTGGGACGATTCCACGTCGCTGACCTCCTCCTGCCGGACGATCACCCGGATCTCGCGACCCGCCTGGATCGCATAGGCTTTCTGCACCCCCTTGAACCCGACCGCCAGGGACTCCAGCTTCTCCAGCCGCTTGACGTAGGATTCGAGGGCCTCGCGTCTGGCGCCCGGCCTGGCCGCCGACAGGGCCTCAGCCGCCGCCACCAGCACCGTCTCCGGGCAGATCGGTTCCACCTGTTCATGGTGCGCGGCGATCGCGTTGACCACTTTCGCCGACTCCCCGTAGCGTTTGGCGATCTCGGCCCCCAACATCGCGTGGGGTCCTTCCTCCTCGTGGCTCACCGCTTTCCCGATGTCGTGGAGCAGGGCGCCGCGCTTGGCCAGTTTCACGTCCAGCCCCAGCTCCGACGCCATGATGCCGCAGATGTAGGCCGCCTCTCTGGCATGGTACAAATTGTTCTGCCCGTAACTGGTCCGGTATTTCAGCCGGCCCAGGACCTTGACCAGTTCGGGATTGAAGTCCGACAGCCCCACCTCGAAGATGATCTTTTCGGCTTCCTCGATCATCAGCTTGTCCAAGTCCGTCTTGACCTTCTCGACGATCTCCTCGATCCGGGTGGGATGGATGCGGCCGTCTTGCATCAACCGCTCCAGAGAAATCTTGGCGATCTCCCGGCGCAGCGGATCGAAGCCGGAAATAATGACCGCTTCCGGCGTTTCGTCGATGATCAGGTCGATGCCTGTGGCCGCCTCGATCGCGCGGATGTTCCGCCCCTCGCGTCCGATGATGCGCCCCTTCATGCTGTCGTTGGGAATCTGCACCACCGAGATCGTGGCCTCGGACACATAATCCCTGGTCACCCGTTGGATCGAGCGGGCGATGATCTCCCGCGCCTCGCGCTCGGCGTTTTCTTTCGCCTCATCGAGAATGCGCTTGGCAAGCCCGGCCGCATCCAGCCTGGCCTCGCTCTCAATTTCGCTCAGGAGATGCCGCTTGGCTTCCTCGACCGTCATCCCGGCCACCCGCTCCAAGGCCTGCCGGTGCTCCTTGACCGCTTGTTCGCAAGCCGCCTCCTTGGCCGCAATGGCTTCTTCACGCCTGGCCAGCGCTTGTTCGCGCTTCTGCGTCTCGGCCTCGCGTTTTTCGACGGCGCCGACCTTGCGGTCCAGATTTTCTTCCCGTTGGATCAAGCGCCTTTCTTGAGACGTCAGTTCCGAGCGTTTTTCCTTCTGCTCCTTCTCAATCTCGGCTTTCGTCTGAAATAGTAAATCCTTCGCCTCCAGCTTGGCTTCCTTGACTAGATTCTCCGCTTCCCGTTCCGCGCTCTGGACGACCTGGCGGGCCTGGTCATCGGCCTGGGTCCGGCTGGCCGTCAGCGCCCTTCGACGGAGTACCGCAGCAACGCCGGCTCCCGCCAGCGCTCCCAGCATGCCTACGATCACATATACGGCGATGGTTGTCACAATGGCCTCCACCCCTTTTAGCGTTAAGTACGATTGAATGGCTGCATCAGACCGTGGTCGTACTCGGCTGTGTGCAACGAGCCGGGGCGACCGCAGCAGCAAGGCAAGGGGCAGAGAGTATGAGGCGGAGAGAACCGGAAATCCCGCGGAGACGACAGAGCGGAAGCGCGACGGAGGACCAGTGCAGACTAGAACGAACGGCGACTGAACGAGACCGACGGAGTGGACAGCGGACGACCCCTGCTGGGAGAGAAACCCGAGTTCAGCCCTGACACGACCCGCTGCCTCGCGAGCGCATCACCCGGCCCCCCTCTCATCCAACGAGAAACCACCGCCAGCCTATCGCGAGAAAGCCCTGCATCGCCTTGGTCGTTCGCCCGGGCTGCAGTCCTCTCCGCCATCCCTACTCCGAACAATCTCAACCACCCGATCATCAGAACCAGCATGTGCATGACGTTCAGTCGCACTGGACAATCCCTGTCAGTCCTGTCGCTTCTTAAATTGTCGTCACCCAAGCACTCTCACCCACATTTACCTTGCTCAGGCGCCCTTTCTTTAGTTACGCGTACCCTATCAAATACCCGAAAACATTGCAAGCCTGGCGCATCTCCTCTCGGCTCCTTACCGGTTCCTCGCCGGCTGCAAGTGTTCCTCAATCGACTCCATCAAGCAGACCGCCCGCCGCTCGACGTCGGCCTCGCCCTGCTCTCGACGCTGTTCCGCCTGGAACAGTTGATGCGCAATGTTGATGGCCGCCAGCACCGCCACCTTGGTCGGGGTGGCGGTTTTCATCCCCTTGGACAACTGCTGCATCTGCTCGTCCACGTAAGCAGCCACCCGATTCACATAAGCTTCGTCCGTCGCGCCTTTGATCGTATAGCGCTGGCCGAAAATATCCACCTCGATGGGCTTAGTCACGCGTCACCTCCTTCAAGACCGGCCGGCTCACCGACTCGCCGGCGCGCATAGGAGTACGATTCGTTATTCCTCGCACGATGCGCCTTCCATGCACTCGAGGAAATCCAGTTCGCCCAAGACCTTTTCAACCCGGGACTTGATGCCGGCCCGCTCATCCTCCCATCGCCGCTCCAATTCGCTCTGCTTCAACAGACGTTCTCTCGCCCCCCGCAACTCTTCCTCCAGCGCGGCGTTGGCGCGTTTCAGCGTGTGGATCATCTCCACCAAACCCCGCACGCGCGTTTCCAGGGCCTCCATTTTGTCCAATGCCATGGAATCTCTCCCCTAACCATTAACTAATAACTAACGAACGAGCCATCAGCCTGCAGCGGTCAGCTCTGAACTGAGAGCCGAAAGCTGACAACTGATAGCTTCTTATAGGGGCATCAGCAGACCTTGTCAAGGAAGCGAACCTCGCAGCCTCTGCCGCCGAGCCGGCGATATTCGCGATAGCTGCGGAGGACTCGTTTCACATATTGCCGCGTTTCCTGATAGGGAATCAGCTCGACAAATTCATCCGGCTCCCGGTGCCCGTTTTTGGCAACCCAGGTCGTCACAATCGGCGGGCCCGCATTGTACGCTGCAACGGCCTGCACGGGATTCCCGGAAAACTGTTGCAGCAACTGCTCCATGTAACGCACCCCCACCCGGATGTTCGTCTCCTGATCGAAGAGATCATCCCGTCCGATGTCGGGGAGGCCCTGCTTCCTCGCAACTGCCTGGGCGGTGGCTGGCATCACCTGCATAAGCCCCACCGCCCCGACCCGCGAGACGGCCCGGGCATCGTACTGACTTTCTTCTCGAATGATCGCCGCCACCAGATAGGGATCTACGACGGGGCCGGCATGGGCCCGGATCGTCGGCAGATAGGCGGTCGGATAGGCCACGTTCCAGAGCGCCGGCGGGACCGATTCGCCGCCTCGTTCAAGTCCTTCACGGAAATGCAGCCGGGCCAGACGGAGGGCATGGTGGTAGGCGCCGGCCTCGCTGAGGAGGGTCGAGAGTTCAATCAGGCCCGCTCGGTCCCGCGCGTAGCGCTCGATCAGCGAGGCCAACTCCCTGGCCGCGTCCTGATCCATGCCCAGGAGCTTTAACTCCACCGCCCGTAAGTAGTGCACATCCTGCACCACCGCCGGCCGCCCCTCGGAAGGCGCCGTCCCCGCCGCCGGGGCTGCCCCGGCGGCCGACACCTGAACCAAACCCGGCAACTCGGTTCGCAATTGCGCCAACTGGCAATAGTAGGTAAAGGCATACTGGCGACACAGCTTGAGGTAGAGATCGGCGGCCCGGCGGTCCTTTTGACGCTCCGAGGCCCTGGCCAGCCAGTAGAGCGCTTGGGGCGCATAGGGCCCGTCTTCCTTGCCTTTGCTCAGGTCCTGGAACGTCTCGCGTGCTTCGGAAAAATGCCCGGTCCGGTAGTGAAGCCAGCCGATGCGCCACAGCGCGTCCGCGCGTTGCGTGGTCCCCTCGCCGGCCTGAGCCGCCTGTCGATATTTGGAGAGCGCCTGGTCGTATCGTCCCTGGTCCTCCAGCCATGTGCCCATGAGCATCTGAATCGTCGCTTTTTGCTCTTCGGAGAGAGCCAGTCGAGACAACATCTGGGACAGGGCGAGCAGCTTGTCGCCCTCTCCCTGCCTGAGATAGACCCTGGCCAGCCACACGGCGGCGTCATCGGACTCCGCCGCATGGTCCGCCGCCAAATCCAGAAACACCTGCCGGGCCTGATCATATCGCTTCAGCCTGACCAGCGCCGTCCCCAGCTTCAGCCTCGCCTCCCCGCGTTTGGAATGGCCGGGAGCCGCCGCCAGAAACTTCTGGATGTCGGCCACGGCCTCCTCATGCAAAGCAAGGTTCAAGAAGGCCAACGCCCGTCCGTATTGTTCCTCCGGCGTCGGACGCCAGGTCTCTCCGCCCAAGCTCCTGGTCAGGCGCGTCACGGCCTCGCTCGCTTCCGGTGCCTGCGGGTAACGGATCCAGATCTGCTTGAACGTCGTCTGACCGTCTGCCACGCGGGCATCACGCATCTGACAGTCGGCCAACTGCAACAACGCGGAGGGAGCGACGGGGTCCTGCGGGTCGAGCGAAACCGCACGCTCCAGCAGTCCCATCGCCTTCCGGCATTGGTCCGCCCGGTACCAGGCTTCGCCGCCTCGGAAAGCCACACGGTTGGCAAGGAGCGTATCCGGCACGGCCTCCGGAATACCTTCCAGCAAAGCGGCAGCGCGTGAGGCATCTCCTAACGCGAGCAGCGCTTCCGCAATCCAGAGCCGGATATAGTCACCGAGGAGGGGCATATCTCGCTGAGCGACTCTGAAATAAAAGACCGCATCGCCAGGGTCCCGCTCGGCCAACAGCAACCCCGTCAGCAGGCCGGCCCGCTTGGCCCAGGTGGAGCCAGGATGGCGCTCTTGGACTGCCTTCAACCGCTGGATCGCACCTTGAACCCGGTCGCCCCGAACCGGCGCAGATCCGGATGGCATCACCTGCATCGTCTGATTGAGCGCCGCCCGATAGCAATCCTCCGCCGACTCGCAGGTGAGATCGGCTTGATCCTGTATGACACTGATCGCATAGGAAGAGCTGGACAGCACGAAGCAGGGCACCAGAAGAAAGAGAATGGCAGTGACTCGCCGACGAACCCACATGGCAAACGAACATCCGGGTTTGACGTGGGTGAGAGCACCCGCGCAGTGGTCTCAGTATACCACTGCTGAGCGCCTTGTCATGTGATTTCGCGCTGTGTTAGGCTCTCTCCATGCCTGTTGTGAACGACGCGCACACCTCGCCGAGTACGGACCTGACGAACCTCCTGGCCCTCGACCAAACGTCCGCCGAGCAGTTCGTGCTGGGACTGGGCTGGCCCCGCTACCGGACGAAGCAGCTCCTTCGCTGGCTCTACCAAAAGCGTGTCCGCGACATCGAGCAGATGACGGACCTCTCGAAGGCGGAACGGGCCTGTCTCAAAGTCGTCGCCCTCGTCGGACGGTCCCAGGACGGCCGGATCATTCGATCGGAGGATGGAACCAGGAAATTTCTGATCCGCCTCGAAGATGGCCTGCTGGTTGAGAGCGTCCTCATTCCAGAGGGCCGTCGGCTCACGCTCTGCCTGTCCACTCAAGTCGGCTGCACTCTTGACTGTGACTTCTGCCTGACCGGAAAGATGGGCCTCAAGCGGAACCTCAAGGCCCATGAAATCGTGGAGCAGGTCCTCGTGGTCCAAGACCGGCTCGAGCCGGACGAGCGCCTGTCCAGCCTCGTCCTGATGGGCATGGGAGAACCGCTCGCAAACCTGGACGCCGTTTCGGACGCCATTGCCAGGCTGACCAACGAAGAATGGGGCCTGGGGATTCCAGCACGCCGCATCACCCTCTCGACCGCGGGCCTGGCCTCCCGCTTGAAGGAGATCGCCTCCCTCGGAGTCAACCTGGCCATCTCCTTGAACGCCACGACCAACGCACAGCGCGACCGGCTCATGCCCGCCGTGAACCGCCTGCATCCCTTGGACGCCTTGCTGGCTGCTTGCCGGGCCTATCCGCTCCCGCCGCGCCGACGATTGACGTTCGAATACGTCCTCCTGGCCGGCGTCAACGACTCCGACCAGGACGCCAAGCGGTTGACCAAGCTGCTCCGGGGACTGCCGTGCAAAGTCAACCTCATCCCCTTTAACGAATTCCCCAACAGCCCCTATCGACGGCCCGACGACGCCACCGCCCTGCGTTTCCAAGCACACTTAAAGCAAGCCGGGCTGGACACGTTCATCCGGAAGAGCAAAGGACGCGACGTGCTCGGAGCCTGCGGCCAACTCGGCGAGGTCCGCCGTCGCGAGCCGGTCGCCTTGACACCGGTGGGAGCCGATTGTTAGCATGCGCCCCGCTCGCGGAGATGCCAGTCCCATGCGCGTATCCCTCGTCGCCCGTGTCGTCGCCTTCACCCTGATCGTGCTGCTATCCACCGACCGCAGCACCGTCCTTGCGGCAGAGACCAAAGAATTCATCCTGGAGAACGGGCTGAAGGTCTTACTGGTGGAAGTGCCGAAAGCGCCGGTCGTGACCGTCCAGATCTGGTACAAAGTCGGCTCGCGCAACGAAGTGATGGGGCGGGCCGGACTCTCCCACATGCTTGAGCACATGATGTTCAAGGGCACGCCGAAACATCCCAAGGGCGCCTTCTCGCGCACGATCCGCAAAAACGGCGGGAACGACAACGCCTTCACCAGCCAGGACTACACCGCCTATTTTGAAAACCTGGCGGCGGATCGGGTGGAGTTGGCCTTGGCCTTGGAAGCCGACCGCCTCCGCGGCCTGCTCTTGGACGAGAAGGAATTCCAGCTTGAACGCGACGTGGTCAAGGAAGAGCGCCGGCTTCGCACGGAGGACGATCCGCAATCGTTCTTGGTCGAATCCCTCTTTGCCCAAGCCTTTCTGATGCACCCCTACCATTGGCCCATCATCGGCTGGTTCCCCGACCTGGACGCCATGACCCGCGAAGACCTCAAGCGCCACTACGACGCCTATTACGTGCCGAACAACGCCACGCTGATCGTGGCGGGAGACATCAAAGCCGACACCCTGCTCCCCACGATCACGCGCTTGTTTGCCTCCATCCCCAAGAGACCGCTGCCCTCGCAACAGGTCGTGGCCGAGCCGGAGCAGCGGGGGGAGCGGCGGATCGTCGTCAAGCGGGACGCGCAGCTTCCCTTCGTCATGGCAGGCTATCGTGCGCCGAACTACACCGAGGCAGACTCCTATCCCCTCACGATCCTGGAATCGATCCTGTCGCAGGGCAAGAGTTCGCGGCTCTATCGCAGCTTGGTCTATGAGCAGAAGGCCGCGCTGGCAGCGGGAGCCGAGTACAGCCTTCTGCAAGCCGACCCGGAACTCTTCTATTTTTATGCAGTCGTGGCCCCTGGCCGAAAAGTCGAGGACGTCGAGCAGGCGCTCTACCGGGAAATTGAGAAGCTGCAGGCCGCGCCACCGACGGCGCAGGAGCTTCAGCGCGCCAAAAACCAGGTCGAAGCCTCCTACGTGTTCGGCCAGGATTCCAACTTTCGCCAAGCCATGCTGCTCGGCCAGGCCGAGACGGTCGGCGCCGGATGGCGTCATGCGGGACAGTTCCTCGAACGCCTCCATGGGGTCACGGCGGAGGATGTCCAGCGGGTGGCACGACGCTACTTCGTCTCGGACGCGCGCACGGTCGGGATCCTCATCCCCACTCCGCCCCAACAGTCGGCCTCGGCCAGTGAGGTTCCGTGATGCCGGCACCGGCGCTACTCGCAACCCTCGTTCTGCTCCTGAGCCTTGCGGGGCCTGCCGGAACCGTTCAGGCTGCGGACATCAAGCCGGTCCGGTTCACCACGCCCAACGGCATGACCGTCCTGGTGCTGGAGCAGCCTTACCTGCCGATCGTCCAATTCCATGCGCTCGTCAAGGTCGGCTCGGCCCAGGATCCGCCTGGAAAGGCCGGCTTGGCGAATCTTGTCGCCAGCCTATTAGACGAAGGCACCACGACCCGCACGGCCGGCCAGATCGCCGAGCAAATCGACTTCGTGGGGGGGGCGCTGGGCGCCAAGGCGGGAGAAGACTTCACGACAGTTTCAGCCCGCGTCTTGAAGAAGGACGCGGACTTGGGCGTGACCCTCCTGGCCGATGTCCTGTTGCATCCTGCCTTCCCGGAGAAGGAACTGGCGCGAGTCAAAACCCAACTCCTGGGGGAAATCCAGAGCGAGCAAGACGCTCCGGACATCATCGCCGGCAAGGCCTTTAACCAGCTCGTGTTCGACGGACATCCCTATCGCTGGCCGGTGAACGGCACCGAGACAAGCCTGCCCACGATCACCAGGGCCGACCTGGAACAATTTTATACCCGCGAATACCTGCCGAACCGGACCATCCTGGCGATCGTGGGAGACATCACCATTGAGCAGGCGAAGACGCTCGTGGCCACGCAGTTCGAGGCATGGAAGGCGGGACCCCAGCCGGCACGGACCGCAGGGACGCCCCAACCGGTCGACAAGCCGACCGTCCAGCTCATCGACAAGGACCTCTCCCAAGCCACCATCATGTTGGGACACCTGGGGATCAGCCGCACGAACCCCGACTTCTACGCCGTGACGGTCATGAACTACATCCTGGGCGCCGGCGGTTTCTCCTCGCGGCTCATGGACTCGATCCGCGACAACCAAGGCTTGGCCTACAGCGTGGGCAGCGCCTTCGACGCCCGCTTGATGCCGGGGACTTTCTTTGTGAGCCTGCAGACCCGCAACGAAACGGCCAACCAGGCTATCTCCGGCGTCCTGAAGGAGCTGAACGGCATGCGGGAGGCGCCGGTCACGGACGAGGAACTGGCCGACGCCAAGGCCTATATCATGGGCAGCTTCCCGCTCCGCCTCGAGACCACCGCGAAGCTGGCCGACATCCTGAGCCAGGTGGAATTCTATGGGCTGGGGTTCGACTATTTCACCCAGTACCCGCGCTGGATCGAGCGGGTCACCAAAGAAGACGTCCTGCGGGTCGCCACACAATACCTGCATCCTGACCGCTACGCCCTCGTCGTCGTCGGCAACTTGGCCAAGGCGAAACTCACAACTCAACAGTTTTGAGTTGTGAGTGTTGAGTTCTTAGTTTTTGACTCAACTGAACACTCAACACTCACCCGTGCTGCCCGCTGGGAGTTGGCCATGCTGGACGTGAAATTGCAAAGGATGACCCAACTGTTTAAGGAGCTTGGGTCAGTCCTGGTCGCCTATTCGGGCGGCATCGACAGCACGCTGGTGATGAAAGTCGCGCACGATGCCCTGGGGCCCAAGGCCATCGCCGTCACGGCCGTCTCCCCCACTTTCCCCGAAATCGAACTGGAGACCGCCCGCCGCGTCGCAGCCCAAGTCGGCGCCCACCACCTGATCGTCGACACGAACCAACTGGCAAGTCCGGACTTCGTGCGCAACGAGGCGGATCGCTGTTACCACTGCAAGACGGACCTCTACCAGGGGCTGGCGCAGCTGCAACGAGACCTCAAGATCGGCGCCATGGTGGATGGGACCAACCTGGATGACCTGGGGGATGACCGGCCTGGAATGACAGCGGCCAAGGAGTGGGGGGTCCGCAGTCCACTCGTAGAAGCGGCGCTCTCCAAGGAGGAGGTTCGCACACTGGCCAAGACGCTGGGCCTGTCGAACTGGGACAAGCCGGCCGCGGCCTGCCTCTCGTCACGCATTCCACGCGGAGTCGCCATCACGCAGGCCAAGCTGAGTCGTATCGAGCGGGCTGAGGCCGCACTGTTTCGGGAAGGGCTCAGGCAATTCCGTGTGCGGGACCACGGCGAGGTGGCCAGGATCGAAGTCGCGGGGCAGGAACTCCCCGCGATGCTCGACGAGGAACGGCGGGCGCGGGTCACCGCCGCCTTGAAGGCGCTGGGCTTTCGCTTCGTGACGCTGGACCTGGACGGCTATCGACGGGGCGGTGGGAACAAGACGTGAGGCGTGAAAGGTAAGACGTAAGGGGTTACGCGCTCTGAAAAATTCGCCTCACGCCTCACCCCTTGCGGTAGTTCTCTGCCACGGCCTGCAAGGCCTCGTCGGCCAGCCGGCGATGGTCGGCATCGCTAAGGCTCCGCCCCACTACCTTTTCCGCCACCAACAACGCTAGATCGGTCGCCTGGTTACGGATGTCCTGGACCGCCTTGCGGCGCTCGTGTTCGATCTCGCGGTGCGCGTCGCCCTTAATCCGGTCGGCCTCGGCCTGCAGACGCTGCTCGTTTTCCTCGAGCAATCGTTGCGCCCGCTCTTTTGCCTGGGCCAGCACGGTTTCGGCCTCCTTGGCTGCGGCGCTCAGCTTGAGCTCATACTCCTGCATCTTGCGTTCCGCTTCCGCGCGGTGTCGATCGGCCTGCTCCAGGCTCTCCCGGATCTTCCGCTCCCGCGTCTCCAGGGTCTCCAGGATCGGCGGGAAGGCAAACTTCCACAACACCCACAACAGGATGCCGAAGGAGACGACCTCCCAGAAAATCAACGACGAGAAAAAGTGTGTTTCAAATTGTGGCATGACTCTTCCTAGTTTTGAGTGTCGAGTTTTGAGTGTCGAGTTGAAACTCAAAACCAAGCGCTAGCAACTCTCCACTACTTCCGGAGGCCCATGATGATGAACGCGATGACCAGCCCGTACAGCGCGATCGCCTCCACCAGCGCGAAGCCGATCCACATGTACTTGCTGACCCGCCCCTCGGCCTCCGGCTGGCGCGCGACCGCCTCGATCATCTTGCCGAAAATGTAGCCGATCCCCACGCCGGCGCCGGCAAACCCGGCCGCCGCCAATCCCATGCCCAACAATGCCGCCGCTGCAGAATCCATGTTCGTCCTTTCCTCCCTTGAATAGCTACGAGCTGATGGCTGATAGCTGATGGCTCTTTCTAATGCGCGTGTGCTTCGTGTCCGTGCAGGTGCACGGCGTCTCCCAGGTAGACGCAGGTCAGCACCGTAAAAATATAGGCCTGGATGAAGGCGATGCCGACCTCCAGCGCGTTCATGGCGATCGTAAACGCAAACGGCAGCCAGCCGATCAGGGCCCCGCCGGTGATGGCCAACCCGAACAGCACGCCCAGGATGACGTGCCCGGCCGTCATGTTGGCAAACAGCCGGACGGCCAGCGAAATCGGCCTGGCCAGTTGGCTGATCAATTCAATCGGCATCATGAGGGGCAGCAGCCAGCCCGGAGTCCCCGGCGGGATCAGAATGCCGAAAAACTTGACGCCATGCAGCAGGAAACCCAGGACGATGCTCAACCCGTAGACCATCAAGGCAAACGCGCCGGTCACGGCGATCTGGCTGGTGACGGTATAGGAACCGGGGATCAGGCCCAGGAGGTTGCTGAACAGGATGAACACGAACAGCGTCGCCACCAATGGGAAAAACCTGATGCCGTCCTGCCCCATCGTGTCGATGATGATCCCGCGGATGAACTCCACCAGCAGCTCGGCCAGACTCTGAAGTTTGGTGGGGACAAGCCGGCGCGAGGCGCCGCCCAGAACCAAGAGGGTCGCGGCCAGCCCGACGACCACCCACATCATGAGCACGGCCTTGTTCAGGGAAATGTCCACGCCGAACAAGGACAGCTGCACAAGCTGGTGCAACTCGAACGGGTGTAGAGGGTTTTCCACGATTGTTACCTTTCACCACCGGAGGAGTGGAGCCGGGTCGAACTGCGCGCGTCCAACGAGGGCCTTCTGAGGCCGCGCGTGGCGCGAGCACGGGACCGGTTCCCATCCCTCCACTACTTCCATTGCTGGGCCATTCGATAGGCGTTCCTGATCCCGGCCGTCACACCCAGGACCAACCCCACCACCATGCCCCAGGGTCCTGATGCAAACAGGTAGGTATCCACCAGCCAGCCCAACCCACCCCCCACGATCAGGGCCGCGAGCATTTCGGTCCCGATCCGGACCGCCTGCCCCAAGCCCGCATAAAACGGATCGGTCGAGGGCGGCATAGGAACCTCAGCAGCTCGCAAACGGACAATCGGCGCGCCGCCAAGCACGGCGGCGCATTCAATCAAAATTCGAGGTGCAATGTCAAGCTGAACAGATCGCCCCTCAACCGATCGGAATGGACTCTCCCCACCCCTCGGCTGGTCTATCCCTTCCGCAATATGCTACAACCAGCGCATGATTCGCCCCTCGCGCGCCAGGTTTCTGATTGAAGAACGCCCCGAGCCGTTGGCCCTCTCCTTGCCGTTGCCTGCAGCGGACCCCGTCGAGCTGTACAGCCGGATCGCCCAGCCTGGCCGCCCCTCATTTTTGCTGGAAAGCGGCAAGGGCGGGGACGCCATCGCACAATACTCTTTCCTGGGAAGCGACCCCTACCTGGTACTGACGGGAAAAGGGACCGGATTCGAGCTGCGCACGCGCGATCGGACGACGGCCTCCGAAGGTTCCCCCTGGACCGCCCTGACAACGTTGCTCCGCGCTTCCCACATCCCAAAGCCCGAGGGGCTGCCCCCGTTTTTCGGCGGCGCAGTAGGGTTTCTGAGCTACGATGCCGTGCGACAATTCGAACGCCTGCCCAATCTAGCCGTGGACGACCTGCAGGTCCCGGACCTCCGCTTCGCCTTCCTCGATCTTCTGGCTGCGCTCGACCACCAGACCCACACGCTTCATTTGATCTATGCCCCTCCGACGGATCGGCTCTTGGGCGAGCCCCGTGAAAAACTCTATCGCGAAGGTTGCGATCGCCTGGCTGAATTGGAGGCCAGGCTCTCGGTCCCGACCCGCCACCCGCAACCGCCCTGGACGGGAGACCGACTCGCGGTCACGCCGGACCAACCCCGCGAGTCCTACATCGAGCGGGTCCGGAAATGTCAAGACTACATCCACGCCGGAGACATCTATCAGGCCAACCTGTCGCACCGCTTCACGATTGACCTCGGTGGCCTCGGCAGTGCCCCCGGCACCCGACACGAGGACATCGGCCTGACCCTCTATCGCCGGCTGAGACAGGTCAACCCGTCTCCCTTCTCCGGGCTGCTGGCCTTTGATGACTTGTGCCTGGTCAGCTCGTCGCCGGAGCGACTCGTGCGATTGCAAGATCGCCGGGTGGATACAAGACCGATTGCCGGGACGAGGCCGCGAGGCCGGACTGCGGACGAAGACCGTCGCCTGACGGAAGAACTGTTGACCAACACCAAAGAACGGGCCGAGCATCTGATGCTGGTCGACCTGGAGCGAAACGATCTCGGACGCGTATGCCGCTATGGAACCGTGACCGCCGATGAATTCATGGTCATCGAACGGTATTCGCATGTCAGCCACATCGTCTCCAACATCACCGGCGTCCTGCGGGACGACCTCGA
The DNA here is from genome assembly GCA_004296865.1 of Nitrospirota bacterium. Classification (GTDB taxonomy): domain Bacteria; phylum Nitrospirota; class Nitrospiria; order Nitrospirales; family Nitrospiraceae; genus SCVQ01. Next base: position 1,279 of record SCVQ01000485.1, on the reverse strand, counting down.
CGGGCTCGATCTGATCCGAGCGGTCTTCCCGGGGGGCACGATCACCGGCGTGCCGAAGATCCGGTGCATGGAAATCATCGAGGAACTGGAGCCGGTCCGACGCGGACCCTACACAGGCTCGATGGGCTACCTCAGTTGGTCCGGCGACCTGGACCTGAATATCCTGATCCGCTCGCTGCTCCTGACACAAGGACGCGGCTACCTGCAGGTCGGCGCGGGCATCGTCGCAGACTCCGATCCGGACCGTGAATATGAAGAGACGCTCTTCAAGGCTGAGGCGCTCCTCAAAGCACTACGAGCGAATGGCTGATAGCTTATGGCTGATGGTAAGAGCTAAGACAAGAACCGCTAATGATTAGATGAGCCGTCTGCCATCGGCTATCAGCCATCAGCTCTGGGTATAACGCGATGTGGGTCTATCTAAACGATCGGTTCGTGGACCGCGCCGAGGCGACCGTCTCGGTCTTTGACCATGGATTTCTCTATGGGGATGGGGTCTACGAAACGCTCCGCACCTACGGCGGTCGCTTGTTCATGCTCCAACCGCATCTGACCAGGCTGTATCGCTCGGGGCGCCTGATCGGCCTCACCATTCCGATCCACGAACACGACTGGCTCGCACTGCTGCGCGAAGCCCTGAATCGCAACGGGCTTGGGCAACAACACGACGCACCCTCCCTCACCCCGCACCCTCCTGCCGATGCCCACCTGCGCATCACCGTCTCCCGCGGCGAAGGGGAGCTTGGGCTGGACCCCACCCTCTGCAAGCGCCCGACGGTGGTGATCATGGTTAAGCCCCTCTCCCCCTATCCCCCCCACTTGTTTCGAGAAGGTGTCTCCCTCATCATCACCCGCGTGCGCCGGAATCTGGCCACAGCCCTGTCCCCGCAGATTAAATCGACCAACTTCCTGAACAACATACTGGCCAAGCAGGAGGCGAGCGCAGCCGGAGCCTTTGACAGCCTCATGCTCAACGCCGACGGGCACCTCACGGAATGCACGACCAGTAATCTGTTCTTCCTACGCGAGGGACGCCTCTGCACCCCCTCGGTGACCTGCGGCATCCTGGATGGTATTACCCGCGAAGTCGTGCTGACCCTGGCTCGTGAAAACGGGATACCGGTCGAGGAGGGCTGTTACCAACCGGACGCCTTGCGTCAGGCCGAGGAGTGTTTTCTGACCAACACCTCGATGGAAATCATGCCGGTGCGCACCCTCGACAACCGTCCGATCGGCTCCGGCCAGCCCGGCCCTGTGACCCTGCAACTCCGCAGGATCT
>SCVQ01000484.1 GCA_004296865.1 Nitrospirota bacterium | reverse complement strand
TCTTATTGTGAAATATTGAAAGATGTTTATGCCGATTACAATTGAATACCCTAGCCCATAGGCAACAGTAAGGAGAAATGACGCTCCAGTTGCTAAGGCAATTATATCGGTGACACTGATGCTTGATTGCAAATCCAATCTTTCAGCCACTAGAGCAGCTCCTAAACGGCGGGCGCATGGCTTAGAATGACGACAGGCTACGCCTTACGAAGAATTGCGTCAACCGGCCAGGGCTGGGACTCCACCTGAGAGCGGGGCTTCACCGCGACGAAAGGCGACGGGTCTATACGCGACTCGTCGCCTTTCCACTTTTCTTTTTTTTGGTGCGAGGTTACTTCAAAGGGGTGGCATGGCCCAAAGCGTACTTCGCCGGAGGAGCGGGGGCGTGCGGTGCGAGGAATAACGAGCAGCACGTTTGCGCGCGCCGCCGAGTCGGTGAGGCGGCCGGGTCTTCGAGCGAGGACGGACGGGCTGCTCGGCGACAGGCCCCGCTCGCCTATTGATTCCAGAATTCCCGCAGCGAATAGCCGGCTTGCTTTAGAATCTTGGCCAACGTCGGCCGATCGATTTCCCGCCCCGGGTGAACGGCAATGGTGATCTGCCTCCCGTCGGGATGTCCCCAGATACGGTGACTGCCGCCCTCATGACGATATTCAGACCACCCGCGTTCACTCAAAAACGCGAGCACATCCTTCAGCTTCGCCATAGAGAGATCGCATAGACCTCATGGGTGCCGTTCTGTTTGCTTGGCGGAGTGGGGAGAGGAAGCTTTCGCTCGATCAAACATTCGAGGTGGCTTTGAATGGCACGATACAGCCGCCGCCGCGTCTTTTCCTTGGTCGTATCCATCGCCGTCACCGGCAATCCAACCGGCCAGGCAGTCCACGTGCCTTTGCCCTTGTGCCAGCGAATGGGGTACTGGCATCGAGCAAGGAGTAATGACGAGTCTTTCGGGCGCGTCGCTGTTTGCATCGTCAGAGTCGTCCCGTTGCTGCACACATTATGTCGCTCGCTCAAGAACCTGTCAACGTCGGCATTACCCCGGCGGCCAGTGCATCGCCCGGCCGCCCAAGACGTGCAGGTGCAAGTGAAAGACCGACTGGCCGCCATTGGCGCCGGTGTTCACGACGATCCGGTAGCCGCCCTCGGCAATCCCCTTCTGCTTGGCGACCTTGTGCCCGGTCAGCATCAGATGCCCCAGCAGGCTTGCGTCGGCCTCGTGCAAGTCGGCCATAGAGACCACGTGCTTCTTGGAAATCACCAGCACATGGACCGGGGCCTGGGGATTGACGTCCTCGAAGGCCACCGCTCGCTCGTCTTCATGGACGATCTTGGAGGGAATCTTCTTCTCGGCGATCTTGCAGAAGATGCAGTCGCTCATGACTCTTAACTCTTCTTCCTGAGCCCCGACTTGCCGAACCGGCCGGCCAGTTCACGATAGACTTCGTCCGGCGTGATGTCGCAGTAGCCGAGCGCGACGAGCGCGTGGAAAAATAGATCGGCCGTCTCGTAGACGATCTCCTCCTTCTTCCCGCCTTTCGCCGCCAGCACCACCTCGCCGGCTTCTTCCACGACTTTCTTGAGCACCTTGTCGATCCCGCCTTGCAGGAGCGTCGAGGTGTAGGAGTCGTTCGAGGGCTGTCGCTTCCGGTCCTGGACCGTCTGGTAGAGCCGTTCCATGATGCCGCCCCAGGCCTCCGGCGTTTTCTTTCCGTCGTCGTCCAGGCGCGAAAAAAAGCAGGCCTTTTCGCCCGTGTGGCAGGTCGGGCCAGCCGGCTCGGCCTTGACGAGGAGCGTGTCCCCGTCGCAGTCCACGAAGAGGTCTTTGAGCGCAAGTTTGTGGCCGGAGGTCTCGCCCTTCTCCCACAGTTTCTGACGTGAACGGCTCCAAAAGTGGACGGACTTGGTGGCAAGCGTCTTCTCCAGCGCCTCCCGGTTCATGAAGGCGAGCATGAGGACGGAGCCGTCCCGCCAGTCCTGCACGACCGCTGGGATCAACCCCTGCGCGTCGAATTTCAATCGGCTGAAGTCCGTCACCGAACCGGAATCCCCTTCTGCTTCAAATACGCCTTCGCTTCCATGATCGTATGCGTGCGGTAATGAAAGATGGAGGCCGCCAGCACCGCGTCCGCCTTGCCTTTGACGAACCCGTCGTAGAGGTGCTCCAGCGTGCCCACGCCGCCGGAGGCGATCACGGGGATGGAGACCGCATCGGAGACCGCCGCGGTCAGTTCCAAGTCGTACCCGCTCTGACGTCCGTCCTGGTCCATGCTGGTCAGCAGGATTTCTCCCGCGCCGTAGCCTTCCATCTGTTTTGCCCACTCGACGACATCCAAGCCGGTCGGCTTGCGCCCCCCATGCGTGAAGACTTCCCAGCCGGAACCGTATCGGCGACGCTTCGCGGTTTCATCTGCACGACGCTTTGCGTCGATGGCCACCACGATGCATTGCGTCCCGAACCGCTCGGCCGCTTCCTTGACGAATTCGGGCCGCTCGACCGCCGCGGTGTTGATACTGACTTTGTCCGACCCCGCTGTCAACAAGTTGCGGATGTCCTCCAGCGTGCGGACCCCGCCCCCGACCGTAAGCGGCATGAAGACCTGATCGGCCGTGCGGGACACGACGTCGAGGATGGTCTTGCGGTTTTCGTAGGAAGCGGTGATGTCGAGGAAGCAGAGCTCGTCGGCGCCGTCCCTGTCGTAGGCCTTGGCGATTTCGACCGGATCGCCCGCGTCGCGCAGGTTCACGAAGGACACGCCCTTGACGACACGGCCGTCCTTGACGTCCAGACAGGGAATGATGCGCTTCGTCAACATGTCGTTCGCCTGGCTCGCGCGCGGCGCGAGGCAAGGGACGATGGGCGAGAAGTTTTCACAGAACCGTTCCGCCCTATAACCCATTGCCTCTAGCCCACGGCTGCTGCGATCGCCGCCGCCAAATCCAGCTTGCCGTCGTAGAGCGCCTTGCCCACGATGGCCCCTTCGACTTTCGGCCCCAGCGACGCAATCCCC
>SCVQ01000483.1 GCA_004296865.1 Nitrospirota bacterium | reverse complement strand
GCAAGCACCTCGGGCGCACGGCCGGCGATGACGCGCACGTTGTCCACCGCGTGGGCCAACAGATTCTCGCGGCAGATCTCGACGCCTTCCGGATCTACCTCGACTGCGTACACCAGCCCTTCCGGTGCGAGCAGTGCGGCCTCGATCGACACGGAGCCGGAGCCGGCCCCGATGTCCCAGACCACGCTGTCCGGTCTGATGCCCATCGCAGCCAGGGACAAGAGCCGCACTTCGCGCTTGGTGATGAGTCCCTTCTTGGGCATCCGCTTCGCGAACGCATCCTCATGGAGGAAGGGAATGGTGCAGGGGACTCGCCATGAGGGATCGGAACGGACGAGTAGCAGGACGTTGAGCGGCCCTACGTCCTGGCAGGCGGCCAAATCCGCCACATCGAATCGTCGGACCCGTTCATCCGGCCCACCCAGGTTTTCACAGACCCAGGCAATCCAAGCCGTCTCTCCATGCTCGGCCATTCGCCTCGCCAAAATCGGCGGCGAGTTTTTCTCATCGGTGAAGATCGCCACCTTGGCCTGGCCTTTGAGCCTGGTGAGGAATCCATCCGGCGAGCGGCCATGCAAGGAAAGAAACGATGCGTCGTCCCACTTCAGCCCGACGCGCGCGAAAGCCCACTGCATCGAACTCGGCTGCGGCACAATCTCGACGTGCTCGGTGCCCAGCCGCTTGATGACCAGACCGCCGATGCCGAAGAACAAGGGATCACCGGAAGCCAGCACACAAACGTTCTGTTCCTCGGCCAGTTCAACCACTCGGTCGAGTACCGATGAAAGGCCATCCTTGAGGACAATCCGCTCGCCTTGAAATTGCGGGAAGAACTCGAGGTGCCGCTCGCCACCCACGAGCACTCCCGCTTTCATTACCGCACTCACGGCACGACTCGTAAGACTCGCGCAGCCGTCATCCCCGATGCCTACCAAGGTAATTGCGCGCCGAGGACTCATGCCGGTTCCTTTGCCGACAGTAGCAGCAGGGCATGGATGATCGCGACGGCGATAGGGCTTCCACCCTTACGGCCACGGGCCACGATAAAAGGAGTCGGCAGTGCAAGCGTGACCTCCTTCGACTCAGCCGCCGACACGAACCCGACCGGAACGCCGATGATGAGCGCCGGTCTCGCCGCCTCCTCGCGAATCAGGCGGGCCAACTCCAGTAACGCGGTCGGTGCGTTTCCGATCGCCACCACCGCCCCATTGAGCAGGTTGAGGCGGTGCGCCTTCCGCATGGCCTCGATCGCGCGCGTCGAGTTGTTGGCTTTGGCGGTCGCGATGACATCCTCATCCGAGATAAAAGAATGGACCTTGCAGCCATAGGAGGAAAGCCGTTCTTCGTTGAGACCGGCGGCGATCATCTTCACGTCTACCAACAGCGGGCAGCCGCCTTGAAGCGCCGCCACACCAGCACGAACCGCATCAGGATGGAAGCGCATGAGCGTCTTAAACTCGAAGTCCGCCGTGGCGTGGATGACCCGGCGCACGACCTGCCACTCGGACGGCCCGAAGTCATGCGCGCCGGCCTCGCGGTCGATGATGGCGAAGCTCCCATCCTCGATGTTCCGCCCAAGCGCGGTCATCTGCCGCATGTCATTCATTCGCTAACCTCCGGGTAACGGCCGAGCAATGCGCCGCCAAAGTCCACAAGGCAGGCCTGTATCGTCAGCGTGCCGCCCGCGTGACGCCGACAGTGCTCGATGACCTTCTTGCAGACGAGCGACGTAATGCCGACGAGACCTGCCTCGCGGCACAGTTCAAGCACATGGCGGGCGGTATTGGCCTGGCGTATGGACGCAATCAGCTCGGCTGAGGCGGCCAGCTCGGCCGCCAGCGAAGCCAGGAACTCCATGTCTACTTCCGACCCAGCCGCATGCGTCTGCATCTTGCCGTTGGCCATCTTCGAGAGTTTCCCCATCATCCCCACGACGGTGGCGCGCGCGATCCCTCGCCGCGCGCACTGCCTGACGCCGACGCCGATGAAGTCGCCCACCTGGATAAACGCCTGTTCCGGCAAATGCGGATAGAGCGCCATCGCATACTGTTCCGACTTGCCGCCGGTCGTCAGCACCAGTTCGCGCAGACCGCCTGCCGCGGCGACGTCGATCTCCTGCATGACGCTCGCTTTGAAGGCCGCCGTGGAGTAAGGTTTCACGATGCCCGTCGTGCCGAGGATGGAGATGCCGCCCACGAGGCCGAGACGCGCATTGGTGGTTTTCTTGGCCATCTCCTCGCCGCCGGGCACGCTGATCGTCACGACGGCGCCCTCATAGGGAGCGCCCGCGAGCTCTTCTTCTACCATCTCCGTGATGTTTCGCCGCGGAATCGGATTGATCGCAGGCCCACCGATCTCCAGGCCCAAACCGGCCTTGGTGACCGTGGCGACGCCAAGGCCTCCTCTGATGTCGATGCCGGGCTCGGTGCGCAGCTCGACTTCGACAATCAACTCGGCCCCGTGCGTACAGTCGGGATCATCGCCGGCGTCCTTGATAATGCCGCAGATCGCGCGGGTGCCCACGCGCTCGCAACGTGCGAGTGCGAATGTGGCTCGTGTCCGATTCGGCAGCGTCGTTTCAATTTCAGACAGCATGGTGCCCTTCACGAGACAGCGCGTCGCGGCCTTGGCTGCCGCTGCTGCGCAGGCGCCGGTGGTAAACCCGGTGCGCAACCCCTTTCGATTTTTTGGCGGCACGTTCTTGTCCATCGGTCATGTGCCCGCGCACTCCGTTAGGCTGCCGAAGCGAGCGCGCACGTTCGCTGCGCGTTCACGGTTGTAGCTCTCTCCTCGCGCCGGGTTCGTGCCTCGGAAGGATACACGACAGAGCACATCACCTTCAGCCCCCAACAACTCAAGTGCCGCATTGCCCTCGTCCGGCTGCGTATAGCGAAGCCTGCATCCGTCCTGAATCTTGAGGTGGACGTGTGTGCCTCCCTCCTCGCCAAGCGTGACCCACTCAGCCCCTTGCCGCAACGTGAGGAGGCCATGGACCTCGGCGATCGCGCCCGCCGAACGGACGATGACGCTCGTCTCGAGAAAGGCGAGCGCGGCCTCGAGCGCCGCGACGATGTGGTCCCGGCCGGTCATGCGGACTTCTTTGGCATGTTAAAGAACGACTCCACGTTATCCTTGCTCACAGGCACTCCGGCGGCCACCAGATCATCGAGCAAGGCCTGGTTCACGGCGCCATCGCCCGCGATGAATGCCTGTGCGAGGCCACCGCGCGACATCATCTGGCGGAGAATGGCTCGGGCATGAGGAACCCGTTCCGAGTGACCGATCGCGGGGATCGCGTCGATTCTAATATCTCCACAATCCGCAGGGATACGCTCGCGCACGAACTCCTCCGGGAGAAAGTAATCCGACGAACCGCGCAGCCAAATGAGCAGGGCTTTAGGGAGCAACGGTGCGAACCGGGTGGCGTGCAGGAAGCCAAGCGCTGCGGTGATCCCTGTGTCCGTCGCAAGGATCAGCGTGCTGCCCGATGCACCCTCCCGCGGAAAAAACTTGCCCCAGGGTCCGCTGAACGAAATGTCCATGCCCGCTTCAAGCCCATGCACGAA
>SCVQ01000482.1 GCA_004296865.1 Nitrospirota bacterium | reverse complement strand
ACTTGGACGAAGCCATTAATAAAGGACAAGCGCTGTACCTTAATCTGCAACGAATGGACGACGATTTTTTGTTTTTCGACTCGGTTCATATAAAGCCAATGGTGACTCATGAATGGGCGGACCTGCTCACCAAATTTCTATCTGCATCGAGGGCCGGTTGATTTGCGTGCGCTTGCCGTGTTCACTTGTCTCTTGTAGCCTATTCCCCTTTGCGTTGGGACGATCTCTAAGGACAATGGTCTATAGCGGACGGAGGGAGAGGTGATCTTCCCTCGATTCCGTGGACACTCAGTTAAGACCCTGTCGCCACAGCCTCGAACTCGGCAGGGGAGCGGTAGCCGAGAGTCGAGTGCCGACGCACATGATTATAGAACACTTCGATCCACTCAAAAATATCCTGCTTGGCCTCTTCTCGTGTGGTGTAGCGCCGATGATACACGAGCTCAGTTTTTAGCGTATGAAAGAAGCTTTCCACGACCGCATTATCCCAACCGTTGGCCCGCCGGCTCATACTGGCGGTGAGGCCGTGGCTGGCGAGCAGCGTGCGGTACTCGGTGGCGGCGTACTGGGAGCCGCGGTCGGTGTGAGACAGGACACCGGCTGTCGGGCGGCGGCGTGCCAGGGCCATGGTGAGCGCCTCGGTGGCCAACTCCTGGGTCAGACGGCTCCTCATCCCCCAGGCAATGCCCCGGCGCGTATGTCCTACTCAACCCTACATCCCGGTGCAACGCGGGTTCGTCTATCTGTTCGCCGTGATAGACTGGGCGAGCCGCCGGGTGCTGTCGTGGCGGCTGTCCAACACCCTGACCACTGACTTCTGTATGGACGCCGTGCAGGAAGCCCTCACCCGTTACGGCACACCGGCCATCTTCAACACCGACCCAGGCTGCCAGTTCACCAGCCTGGACTTCACAGGCCTGCTGAAGGACCACGGTACCCAGGTCAGCATGGATGGACAAGGCTGCTGGCGGGACAACGTGTTCGTGGAGCGGCTCTGGAGGAGCGTCAAATACGAGGAGGTCTATCTCCACGCCTACGACAGCGTGAACGAGGCAACGAGAGGGCTGGAGCGATACTGCACGCTCGACAATCAGCACAGGCCGCATTCATCACTTGACGACCAAACGCCGGAGGAGTTCTATTTCAAGAACCTGCCCGCACTGCCCCAAACAGCGTAGGCACACAACCGCAGGGCTACACTTATGAAGACGGAACTTCTGTCCAAACAACCAAGGCCACCTCTCGGTGAGTCACATCAGCCGCATCTTGAGGCTCACATTAAAGCATGGAGTAACACGCTTGCAGCCCATTCTTGATCTTTCAATCATTATCCCCGTCTACAACGAGGGCCTGAACATAGAGAAGACGCTCCACTCGCTGAAGGCCAGCGTGCCCGTTCCGCATGAAGTGATCGTCGTCTACGATCGCGAGGATGACAACACACTCCCGGTCGTTCGCCCCCTCTTGAGCTCGTACGAGGGTCTCCGGATAATCAAGAACTCTATTGCTCCAGGGCCCTCGGGCGCCCTGCGAACGGGATTCTACCAGGCGCAGGGCTTGCGGGTACTCGTGGTTATGGCCGACTTGTGCGACGATTTCTCCCAGATCCCGACGCTCCTCAGCCTGGTGCCTGCCCAGGCGGACATCGCTTGTCCGTCCCGATACTGCGAAGGCGGTGCGCAACAGCTCAGACCCTCGTTGAAGGTCTGGGCTCCCAAGTTCGCGGGGCAGTCGCTTCGGTGGCTGACCGGGATTCCGACATTTGATCCGACCAACAGTTTTAAGCTCTATTCGGCGGCGCTGCTCCGTGAGTTGACCCTGACGAGCACGGTCAGCTTCAGCGTGACGCTCGAAATCGTAGCCAAGGCCCACTGCCTTG
>SCVQ01000481.1 GCA_004296865.1 Nitrospirota bacterium | reverse complement strand
GTCGGCCCCGCAAGCCGTGGCGAGGAGCACGGCATAGTCTTCGGCCCTCGCGGCGCAGTCTGAAAAATCAGTCGCGAAGAGGAGCCGTCCGATCAATGGTTTCACCGCGCGGGTCATCGTGCGGCCTCTGACTTTCTCGCTGCGGACCGGCGTGGAGGCGTCACCTTGGCGGCCAGCGGCACGCAGAGGACCGGACAGCCGGCGGTGCGCACGACCTTCTCGGCGGTGCTGCCGAAAAAGATTTTCTCCACGCTTCCGGCCTGGCCTCCGTAGCTGCCGATGACCACCAAGCTCACTTTCTCGGCCCGTGCCGTCCTGGCGATTTCCACGAAGGGAGCCCCTTCCGCGAGCAGCCGCCGGATGGGCAGGCCCTTGGCCGCCTCGGAGCTAAGCAGGTGTCGGGCGTTCAGCCGTGCCTGGTGGCTGAGCCGTTTTTTTTGCTTGGCCTCCTCGGACGGCAGGGCCAGCCCGAGGTTGTTGAGGGTTTGCAGGCTCTTGGTATCGATCACGTGGAGCAACAACACCTCCGACCGGTAGAGACGAGCAAGCGACAGAGCCACCCGGAAGGCTTCTTCCGAACAGGGAGAGAAGTCGACCGGTACGAGAATCTTTGGAAACAGGATATCGGGCATAAAGCCTCCAGTTCGGGGAATTGACGATTACGGGAAGAATTGAATCATTGACGATTGAATGACTGCCAAGATTATCTGATTCCGTCAATCGTCAATTCTGCTCAATTCGTCAATGGTTCAATACCTATTGTCTGTGAGCAAGGGCGGTGCCACGGAGGAGAAGAGCTAAGGGCTTATGGCGAACGGCTTAATAGTCCAGGTAGTTCCAGCCAGTCCGTCTTGCCATCAGCTATAAGCTATCAGCTCTTCTTTCTTCCGGGGGGAGTCCTGCTACAGTTGTGCCGGCACTCTCTGTAGCGGAAGGCTACAAAAACCAACGCAGAACGCAGAACCAAGAATTTATTATGCTGGCCATTCATCATTCATCGTTCCGCGGTCATCGTTTATCGGCATGGCACCGCTCTTGCTCGCGTCTATCATGTTAGAGGCCAGGCATAACAGGGTGAGGTCTTGTCGAAGGGAAGAGGCCCATGAGGAGGACAACGTGGCTTTTGTTGGGAGCGGTGCTGCTCGGCCTTGCGGTTGTGGTGTACCTTGTTTTCTTCTGCCCGACGGAGTGCCATTGAGGAAGCGGTCGGCTCTCAGCACTCAGCCTTCTGAAAAGAGCTGATTGCTGACGGCTGAAAGCTGACAGCTAGGAGATAGAAAGATGCGATGCCCATGCTGCCACGGGTTCATGGTCGTGGACCATTTCACGGATATGCGGCTCAGCCGCGGGGCTCTGTGGCTGCGAGCCTGGCGTTGCATGAACTGCGGGGAGGCCGCGGAGCCGAGCCTTGCCGGTCATCACGCCGTGCGGCGGTGTGGTGTGGACAGACTGGGACGGTTCGCCGACCGGATCACCAAGCGATGGCCCAGGCCTGCTGAAGCAGTTCCGCTGGGCGTCTGATAATGTCTGCGACGCGGGCGGTGTCATCGAGCATGGGACCACTTCCCCCGGCGTTTTGGAGCCTGCCCGCTGAGGCGCTGCTTCAGCATCTGCACACGACGGTCAAGGGCTTGACGAGCGAGGAAGCCAGGCGCCGCCTCGCTCAGTGCGGTCCCTCCCTGCTGAAACCCGAAACGGGCGCGCAAGCCTGGCCCCTGCTGCTCGCGCAATTTCAGAGTCCGATCATCCTCATCCTCGTGTTTGCCGCGGGGTTGTCGTTCTTCCTGAGCGGACCCGCCGACGCCCTCATCATCCTCACAATCATCTTTGTCAGCGCCCTGCTTGGATTCTGGCAGGAACGAGGCGCGGCCGAAGCGGTGCGCAAACTGCTCGCGATCGTGCAAATCAAAGCGGAGGTCTTGCGTGAGGGGATTCCCCGGGAGATCCCGGTCGAAGAGATCGTCCCCGGCGACGTCCTCGTCCTCTCGGCAGGCGGAAGCATTCCCGGAGACTGCCTGATCCTGGAATCCAGAGATCTCTTTGTCGATGAAGCCACCTTGACGGGGGAAACGTATCCCGTCGAAAAGACGGTCGGGGTGCTGGCGTCGGACGCCGCGCTCGCGCAGCGGACGAACAGCCTCTTCATGGGGACCCACGTGGTCAGCGGGAGCGCCACGGCGGTGGTCGTGCGCACGGGCACGGAAACGGAATTCGGGAAAGTGTCCCAGCGGTTGAAGCTCAGACCGCCGGAGACGGAGTTCGAGCGGGGCGTCAGGCGATTCGGGTATCTCCTCCTGGAGGTGACGCTGGTGCTGGTGATCGCCATCTTCGCCATCAACGTCTATTTGGCGCGCCCGGTCCTGGACTCCTTCCTCTTTTCGCTTGCTCTTGCGGTGGGACTGACCCCGCAACTGCTCCCGGCGATCATCAGCATCAACCTGGCTCACGGGGCCAAACGGATGGCCGGCCAGAAAGTCATCGTCAAGCGACTGGCCTCGATCGAAAACTTCGGCAGCATGGATGTCCTCTGTTCCGACAAAACCGGCACCCTGACCGAAGGGGTTGTGCGATTGCAGGCGGCGCTTGACGTGGACGGCGCGGCCAGCGAGAAAGTTCTGTTCCAGGCCTATCTCAACGCGTCGTTCGAAACGGGGTTCATGAACCCCATCGACGAGGCCATCCGTTCGCACCGCTCTTTTGATCTGACCGGCTACCGCAAACTGGATGAGGAACCCTACGATTTCGTCCGCAAACGCTTGACCATTTTGGTTGCCACGGCCGGGCCACATCAGGAGACGCACCTGATGATCACGAAAGGAGCCTTGCCGAACGTGATGGAGGTCTGCACGACTGCCGAGGCGGCCGATGGGACTCGCGTGGAGATGGCCAAGGTGCGGGAGCGGATCCAACGGCAACTGGAGCGGTTCAGTCTTCAGGGCTTCCGTACTCTGGGGATTGCCTGCCGTGACGTCGGCTCTGCCATCCGCATCGGCAAAGACCACGAAGCGGACATGACGTTCGTCGGATTCCTGGTTTTCTCGGACCCTCCCAAAGCCGGTGCCGCGGCTACCGTCCGGAGCCTGAAGAACCTGGGCGTATCGCTGAAGATCATTACCGGGGACAACCGCCTCGTGGCGGCCTACGTCGGCCGAGGGGTGGACCTTGCCGATCACCGGCTGCTCACAGGGGCTGAACTCCGCACCATGAGCGACGAAGCCTTGTCGAAGCGGGTGAACGAGGTGAACGTCTTTGCTGAAGTCGAGCCCAATCAGAAAGACCGCATCATTCGGTCGCTGAAACAAACCGGCCACGTCGTCGGGTATTTGGGCGATGGGATCAACGACGCCTCGGCGCTCCATGCCGCCGATGTCGGCATTTCGGTGGACAGCGCCGTGGACGTGGCCAAGGCGGCGGCGGACATCGTGCTCTTGGAAAAAGACTTGGAGGTTCTGGTGCAGGGGGTGCGCGAAGGGCGGACGACCTTCGCCAACACGCTCAAGTACGTCTTTATGGCGACGAGCGCCAATTTTGGCAATATGTTCAGCATGGCCGGCGCCTCCCTCTTCCTGTCTTTTCTCCCCCTCCTGCCCAAGCAGATCCTGCTCACCAACTTGTTGACGGACATACCCGAGATGACGATTGCGACCGACCGCGTGGACGGCGAACTGATCGACAAGCCCCGGCGCTGGGACATTGCCTTTATCCGCAAGTTCATGCTTACGTTCGGCCTGGTGAGTTCGGTGTTCGACTACCTGACCTTTGGCGCGTTGCTGTTCATTCTCCATGCCACGACGGAACAATTTCGAACCGGCTGGTTTCTGGAGTCGGTGGTGTCGGCCTCCGTGATCGTGCTGGTGGTCCGCAGCCGACGCCCATTTTTTAAGAGCGTGCCGGGGCGCTATCTTCTGTCGGCCACGCTCGGCATTGTCGCGCTGACGCTGATGGTGCCGCTCATGCCTCTCAGTGGGGTCTTCGGCTTTGCCCCGCTGCCGCTGTCCTTTTTACTGGTCTTAGGAAGCATCGTGCTGTGCTATGTCCTGGCCGCGGAAGCGGCGAAGAAAGTCTTTTACAAGAGGGTGAACTTTTGAACCCGTCTTTGTTGACGGAGGGGGCCGAAGGGGGTATTAAATGAGCCCAGGAGATCGCACGGTGCTTCTTGATAAGCCTGAAAGATCTGGCAGGACGGAAGAGGGAGGGGCGCCTTGAAAAGCACAATGGCCATCGTTGGACTGTGTGCGCTGCTCTGGAGCAGTCCCTGGGGTCTGGCCCAGACCAGTCCCGGCAATCCCAAGAACGGCCAAGTCCTTTACCAACGACATTGTCTTCGTTGCCACGGGGAGGCGTTGGATGGCAAGGGACCTGACGCGGCCGCGCTCAAAATTTCTCCCACCAACTTTCACTCTTATGTATCCCGGATTAAGGATAATCTAGAGTTATGGATGACCATCCAGCGGGGCAGGAGTTTTTCGGCGATGCACAACTGGAACGACACCCTCACCGATGATCAAATCAAGGATGTTGTTTCGTACATCCGAACGATCGCCCCCCATGTGAATCCCTAGATTCCAGAGGTGCAGGAAGCCTCCGTGTCCATCTTCCACTGAGTCCATCGATCATTGGAGCAATAGGTGCGTTTTTGAAACAGTCGTTCACAATGCAGCCTGTCGTCTTGGCGGCAGATGGGGTCACGCTCCTGGGTGACTTGGGCCTCCCGGAGCAACCAGCGGGGGTGGTGCTCTTTGCGCATGGGAGCGGGAGCGGGCGACTGAGCCCGAGGAATCGGTTCGTCGCGAGGACGCTGTTGGAGGGCGGCTTGGCCACCTTGCTCCTGGACCTGTTGGAGGAGCGGGAAGCCGAGGACCGTCGCAAGGTTTTCGACATCGATCTGCTCGCCGATCGGCTGCTGGCGGCGGCGGAGTGGTTGTCGCGCAATCCTGCGACGCAAGGACTCAGGCTTGGGTACTTCGGAGCGAGCACCGGGGCCGGTGCGGCCTTGCAGGCGGCGGCCCGATCCCCTGCTTCGGTGGCCGCGGTCGTCTCGCGAGGCGGGCGACCGGACCTTGCCGCCCCGTACCTGCCGCAAGTCACGGCCCCGACCCTTCTGATCGTTGGCGGAGAGGACGTTCCAGTGATCCAGATGAACGAGGAGGCCCTGGCTCTGCTGACTTGCCCCAAGAAACTGGTGATCGTCCCGGGAGCCACGCATCTGTTCGAGGAACCCGGCACCCTGGAACAAGTGGCCGACCTGGCCAAGCGGTGGTTCCTGAAATACCTGGGAGAATTGAGTCATTGACGAATTGCCAGGATTGACGATTGCACGGAATTGACGGAGTCCGATAATCGTGGCAATCGCCAATTCTGTTCAATCGTCAATTTTGGTTTGTTCGAGAGGCCATAGTGGACAAAGAGGGCGGGGTAGGGAAACAACCGGGCGAGAAAGAAGGCGGGATGTCCGGTGACGTGGGGGACGCGCAATCGGATGTGCAAGAGTCGGCACTCGTCTTGACGGCGGAGCCGCTCCGTCCCCTTGCAGAAGTCCCTGTTCCAGGGCCTCCCCTCCGCAAACGGTTCAGGCTGGGGCTCGCCCTCTCGGCTGCGGTGGCCATGATCATGGCTGGTGTGGCCTTGTGGTACTGGCTGTCGCCGACCGCCCCGCCGGCCGGCTACAAGACGGCGGTCGTGGACCGGGGGCCGATCACCGCGACGGTGACCGCCACCGGCACGGTGAATCCCGTGATCTCCGTGCTGGTCGGCAGCCAGGTCACCGGAAAGATCAAAGCGCTTTACGCGGACTTCAACTCGGCGGTTACCGAAGGGCAGCTCATCGCGCAGATTGATCCGGCGCCGTTTCGATCCAGAGTGGACCAGGCTCGCGCCACGCTGAAAACGGCTCAAGGGAACCTTGAGAAGGCCCGCACTGCGCTGACGCAGCGCAAACTCGAACTGGATCGGAGCGAGACGCTGCGGCGGCAGGAGTTTGTCTCCCAGGCCGACCTGGACCTGGCCCGGACCAGCTTCCGCGACGCCGAGGCTCAAGTGGAAGTCGCCCAGGCCCAAGTGGACCAGGCCCAGGCCGCGCTGTCCAACGCCGAGCTGGACCTCGGCTACACCACGATCTATTCTCCGGTCAATGGCATTGTCGTGTCCCGCAATGTTGATGTCGGGCAGACCGTTGCGGCCAGCCTGCAGGCCCCGACGCTCTTTGTCATTGCCCAGGACCTGACCAAGATGCAGGTGGATGCGAACGTGAGCGAGTCGGACATCGGCGGCGTGAGCGAGGGCAAGGAGGCCGAATTTACGGTCGACGCCTATCCGACTGCCCCGTTCAAGGGCACGGTCGTGCAGGTCAGAAATTCGCCGATCAGCATCCAGAACGTGGTCACCTACGACGTGGTGATCGGGGTGGACAACCGCGACCTCATGCTCAAGCCGGGGATGACCGCGAACGTCTCGATCGTGACGGCGCGCAAGGCGGATGCCTTGCGGGTGCCGAACGCGGCGTTGCGCTTCAAGCCCTCCGGCGTGCCGATCGAAAAGAAAAAAACGGCTGTGTGGATGCCTGATCGCGCGGGCCAATCCCAGGCGGTTCCGATCAAGGCGGGGATTGCCGACTCGCAGTTCACCGAGATTCTGGAAGGGGAGGTTCGTGAGGGTGCTCGCGTGATCGTGGGCCTGGAAGAGTCCGAGACGGCAGGCCAGAAGACGCTGCCACCCGGGTTCGGCCTCGGACCGAGGATAAGGTGATGAAGAAGCCATCGGCTTTCAGCGATCGGCCGTCAGCTCATGGTGGAAAGAAGGATGGTTTTTTCCAAAAGCTGATCGCTGACAGCTGAAGGCTGAGAGTTCTTGCCATGAACTTCCTGCTTATGACCGTCCAGTTGGCGTTCCGCGTGCTGGGGCGAAATCCGCTGCGGGCCGGGTTGACCATGCTCGGGATCATCATCGGCGTCGCGGCGGTGGTGGCGATGGTCAGCCTGGGGCAGGGGGCCAGCGCCTCGGTCCAGGCCCAGATCGCCAGCCTGGGCACCAACGTGCTCATCATCATTCCCGGCGCCACGACCGTGAGCGGCGTGCGGACCGGGTTCGGTGGCGTGTCCACGCTGACGGTCGAAGACGCGCGGGAGGTCGAGCGGAGAATCACCGGGGTCGCCGCCGTATCCTATGCCACCCGCGCGGTGCTGCAAGTCGTGCACGAGAACAAGAACTGGAGCACCGTGATCATTGGCACGACAGCAGTCTATCCGGATATCCGCGACTGGCCCATGGCCCAAGGGACCTTCTTCACTCAGTCGGATGAAGACAGTGGGGCGAAAGTGGCGGTGCTTGGCAAGACCGCCGCGGAGAACCTCTTTGAGCGGGGCGAGGAGGTGGTCGGGGCGCAGATCCGGATCAAGAACGTCCCCCTGCGCGTGCTGGGGGTGATGGCGCCCAAGGGCCAGAGCCTCATGGGACAGGACCAGGACGATGTCATCCACATCCCCTTCTCCACCGCCGAGCGCAAGGTGCTGGGCACCAAGTTCCTCGGGACCGTGGGCATCATCATCGTGGCCACGGCGCAGCGGGATCAGATTCCCGCTGTCGTGCCGGAGGTCAAGGAACTCTTGCGGACGCGGCACCGCCTGCAGCCGTCGGAGGACGACGACTTTACGATCCGGACCATGGAGGACATCGCCAAGGCGTCCGCCGGCGCCAGCCGCACGATGATGCTGATGCTGCTCAGCATCGCGTCGATTTCGCTGGTGGTCGGCGGCATCGGCATCATGAACATCCTGCTGGTTTCGGTCACGGAACGCACGCACGAAATCGGCATCCGGATGGCCGTGGGCGCCAAGCGCCGGCACATCCTCTTGCAGTTCCTGGTCGAGGCGGTGAT
Source organism: Nitrospirota bacterium (assembly GCA_004296865.1). Taxonomy (GTDB): domain Bacteria; phylum Nitrospirota; class Nitrospiria; order Nitrospirales; family Nitrospiraceae; genus SCVQ01. Next base: position 1,703 of record SCVQ01000481.1, on the reverse strand, counting down.
CATCAGCACGGTCGGCGGTGTGGCCGGCGTGGGGGCGGGCATCGTGGGGGCGCGGCTGGCCACTACCGTCGCCGGCTGGCCCACGATCGTGTCACCCCAGGCCGTGGCGATCGCGTTTCTGTTCTCGGTCGCCGTCGGGATTTTCTTCGGCCTCTACCCGGCCAACAAGGCCTCGCGGCTCAACCCGATCGAGGCGCTGCGCTATGAGTAACGAGGGGAAGCTGTCAGCTATCAGCCGTCAGCAGACATGAAGAGGCTGTCAGCCTTTAGCGGTCAGCTCTCAGCAGCGGGCAGCTAATCGCTGAGAGCTATGCCATGCGCGACTTCAGAAAACTGAAAGTATGGGAAAAGGCACATTACCTTGCCCTGGCCATTTACCAGGCGACCGCGAGCTTTCCAAGGGAAGAGGTGTATGGGCTTACGTCCCAGATGCGACGCGCAGCGACGTCCGTTCCGGCTAACATTGCGGAGGGTTGTGGACGGACCGGGACGGTAGAGCTTGCACGATTTCTCCAGATCGCCATGGGGTCGGCAAGTGAGTTAGAGTATCACTTGCTCCTAGGCCGCGATCTGAATTTCATAAGCGGTGTTGACTATACGCGGTTCGTTGGTCAGGTGACGGAAATCAAACAGATGCTGACATCTTACATCCGAAGGCTGAAAGCTAGTAGCTGAGAGCTGACAGCTCTTTAAGGAGGCCTCTATGAAAATTCTTTTAGCGGTGGATGGTTCGGACCAATCCTATGAGGCGGCGCGGGCCTTGGCCCATCTGGCTCCCGCGCAGCATCTGACGGTGCTGCATGCGTTGGACGTGCCGAGGCCGGCCTATCCGATGATGGTGCCGGAGGTCGCGCAGGAACTCTATACCACGGTGGAGCGAGGCATGCGGGAAGACGGCGAGCGCTTGCTCGACCGCACGGTCTCGATCCTGCCCTTCCATACCGGACCGACGTCCAAGCGTCAGGAAGTCGGCCGGCCGGCGGAGGCGATTCTGACCGTCGCCGAAGACGAGCGGGCGAATTTGATCGTGTTGGGGGCACGGGGGTTGGGACCGGTGCAGGAAGTGCTGCTGGGTAGCGTGACCCATCGCGTCATCACGCAGGCCCACTGCCCGACGCTGGTGGTCAATAAGCCGATGCGGTCGCTCCGCACCGTGTTGCTGCCGGTGGAGGGGCCGCACGATGCCGAGGTAGCCGAGAAGTTTCTCGCTGCCAAGCCTTTCAAGGAATCCCTCCAGGTGACGGTTCTGACCGTCCTGCCCTTTGCCGCGCCTCTGTGGCCGGTGGGAATTTCTGATTCGGAGGCCTTGAAGGAAAAAGCGATTGCCGGCGCGCGGGACTTTGTAGACGATGTGGCCTCGCGGATTGCTAAGTTGGGGCACCAGGCCAGCGGCGCGGTCACGCTGGGCGATCCGGGGCACGCCATCCTTGGCTGGGCAGAGACCGCCAAACCGGACCTCATCATGATGGGGTCACGCGGCAGACGAGGGGCCGCCCGGTTCCTGCTGGGCAGCGCCTCGCACACCGTGTTGCACCGCGCGCCTTGCCCGATCTTGGTGCTGCGCTAAGTGGCCTTGCGTAAGTAGGTCGGAATAGCTAGACTGCGCGTGACACTCCTCCCCTTAAGGTGACGAGCAATGGTCACGAAACCCCGCATTCTCCTCGTTGACGACGATCCCCATGTCCGTGCGCTGGCCTTGACGC
>SCVQ01000480.1 GCA_004296865.1 Nitrospirota bacterium | reverse complement strand
GGGATGAGCGAGAAGCTGGGCCCGCTGACCTTCGGCAAGAAGGATGAGGAAATTTTCCTGGGCCGCGAGATCGCGACCCGCCGCGATTTCAGCGAGCAGGTGGCGTTGGAGATCGACCACGAGGTCAAGCGCCTGGTGACCGAAAACTACGAGCGCACCACGCGCATCCTGACCGAACACATGGGCACCCTCAAGGCTCTGGCCGAAGCCCTGCTCGAGAAGGAAGTCCTCGACTCGCCGGAGATCGATCAGATCCTTCAGCACGGCTTCTTGACCCAGACCGCACCGGCCTGAGACGGTCGAAGCCGGGCCGTGACCCTGCGGTTGCGGCGGTGACGTTGGACGGGCCGCGGATGTTTCCCCTGCCGAGTTGTTCCACCCAGAGATACCCCCCGTGGTTCCCATTGTCGGAAGGGAGGCCATGCATAACCCAACCCAGGCGTCGAGTCACGAGATGTTGAGAGCCAGAGGGCGATTGATTTCGTTGGAGGCGCCCTTGCTCATGGGTGTGCTCAATGTGACGCCCGATTCATTTTCCGATGGAGGCCGGTATCTCGATCCCGAGGCGGCGGTGACGCAGGCCTGCGCGATGGTCGAGCAGGGAGCTGGCCTGATCGATATCGGGGCGGAATCGTCCCGGCCGGGCTCCGACCCGGTGGATCAGGACGAGGAAATCAGGCGGCTCATTCCGGTGGTGAAGGAGGTCTGCCGTCGGGTGCCCGTGCCGGTGTCCATCGACACGACGAAGGCTCGCGTAGCCAGGCTCGCGCTTGAGGAGGGAGCCGCCATCGTCAACGATATCAGCGCCCTTCGGTTCGATCCACAGATGGGGGCGGTCGTGGCCGAGGCCGGGGCCGGCCTGGTGCTCATGCATATGCAGGGGACGCCCAAGACCATGCAGCAGGCACCCTCCTATGGCGATGTCGTCCAGGAGGTGCGGCAGTTCTTCGTCGAACGGATCGTAGCGGCGGGGGAAGCCGGCATCGGCCCGGAGCAGATCCTGCTTGACCCGGGGATCGGATTTGGCAAAAATCTCTCGCACAACCTGTTGCTGCTGGCGCAGCTTGACGCGTTTGTGCCGTTGGGCCGCCCGATTCTGGTGGGGGTCTCGCGCAAGGCTTTTATTGGGCAGGTCTTGGATCGGCCGGTCGGTGACCGGTTGATGGGGACAGCGGCGGCGGTGGCAGTGGCCATTTTGCACGGCGCGCGGGTGCTGCGGGTGCACGATGTCGGTCTGATGCGGGATGTGGTCAAGGTGGTGGAAGCGATCAAGAGCTATCAGCCATCAGCGCTCAGCCAAAAGCTGAACGCTGACGGCTGAATGCCGACGACTGAAGGTTGATGGCTGCGTAAGGAGACCCATGCGAAAACTGTTCGGAACCGATGGCGTGCGGGGTGTGGCGAATCTCGAGCCGATGACCAGCGAGACGGCCATGAAGCTGGGGCGCGCCGCCGCCCACCTGTTCAAACGACGCGCCGGCCGGCATCAGATCGTCATCGGCAAAGACACGCGTCTGTCCGGCTACATGTTGGAGTCGGCGCTGACGTCCGGGATTTGCTCGATGGGAGTGGATGTGCTCCTGGTCGGCCCGATGCCGACTCCGGCGATTGCGTTTCTGGCCCGCAGCCTTCGGGCCGATGCGGGGGTGATGATCTCGGCCTCGCATAATCCCTACCAGGATAACGGCATCAAGTTTTTTTCCAGCGACGGGTTCAAGCTTCCCGATGACTTGGAATCGCGGATGGAGGCGTTGATCGTTTCCGATGAGATTTCCCACCTGCGACCGACCGCGGATGCCGTCGGCAAAGCGTACCGGATTGACGATGCCGAGGGCCGGTACATTGAGTTCGTGAAGCGGTCCTTGCCCAGGGATATCGATTTTCAAGGACTCAAGGTCGTGATCGATTGTGCCCACGGCGCGGCGTACAAAGTGTCCCCGAAGGTTTTCCGTGAGTTGGGCGCCACCGTGTGGGTGATCGGAGACGAACCGGACGGGACCAATATTAACGCCGGGTGCGGCGCGGTTCATCCCGAACGGCTCCAGCAGGCCGTGCGGGACCACGGCGCCCATCTGGGGATTGCCCATGACGGAGATGCCGATCGTGCCGTCTTTGTATGCGAGGAGGGGCGTCTCGTGGACGGGGACCATGCGATGGCCATGCTGGCGTTCGATTTGCACGGGCGCGGGCAATTGAAACGGCAGACCGTGGTCGGGACGGTCATGAGCAACTTCGGCCTGGAACTGGCGTTCTCGAAGGCCGGCATCACGTTGGTGCGGACGGCGGTTGGGGACCGATACCTGCTGGAGCGGATGGTTGCGGACGGCTACAACTTCGGCGGCGAACAGTCTGGACACTTGATTTTCCTGGATCACAGTACGACCGGAGACGGGCTCATTTCAGGGCTCCAAATCTTAGCCCTGATGAAGCGGACCGGACGGTCTCTCTCGGATTTAGCCCGGTGTATGACGGCCGTTCCGCAGGTCTTGCTCAGTATCCACGTGAAGGAGAAGCCGGACCTCGATCGTGTGCCGGCGGTGCAGCAGGCGATCCGTGCCGGAGAGGCCAAGCTGAACGGGACCGGCCGTATCCTGGTCCGCTATTCCGGTACGGAGCCGTTGATCCGGATCATGGTCGAAGGGGAACACGATGCGCTGATCCGGTCTGTGGCCGACGACCTGGCCAGGGCCGTGCGGGCACAGTTGGCCCCGAGCGCGTAGACGCGAGGGGCGAGAGCCGGCGGCGCGCAGGCCCTCGGTTGTGCAGCGCCGTCGTGGGGCTGGCTGAAGCTCGGTAGGTCGAGGGGCGCCATGCTCTTGCCGCTCACCGTCGCCTTCCTCGCCGGGCTGGTGGCCGGCTCCTTCCTTCCTTACGTACCTCTCTCCAGTCTTCTCGTCCTGACACTGACCGCGTTCGCATTGACGGCCCTCGAAGGCCAGGGGCGGATGACGACCCGCCGCGGGATTGCATGGTTCGGCAGCCTTGTGGCCGGCATCCTGTACTGGACGGTGTTCATCGGGGCGACCACCGGGTCGCAGCTCGCTGAACTGGCGGGTCCTGATCCGGTCAAGGTCACGGGGCCAGTCAAGGTCACGGGGATGGTGGTCGAACCTGTTCAGGCCGTGCCGCGTCGCGCGGTCGCGGTCTCGCACATTGGGGAAGGGCCGGTTGCGCAATCGGTTTCGCAATCGATTGCAGGGCGGCTCCGTCTCATCTGGCGGGACCCGGACGCGAGCCTCAAGCAAGGCGATCTGGTTACATTCACGGCTCGGCTCCACCCTCCGTCCGGGACCCTCAATCCTGGAGGCTTCGACTATGCCGCCTATCTGCGCCGACAAGGGATCGATGTCGTGGCGTCCCTGTCCGGTCCGGGACAGATTACGGTGCTGGGTGCGGTGCCGGGCTTCTCGCGGTGGGGCTTCTGGCGTGGCATCGACGAATGGCGCGAGCAGATCCGGCGGGCGGCGGAGGCCTCTCTGCATGGTCCGGCCCTCGGCATCTATCTGAGTCTGATCGTGGGACAGCCCGGCGACCTTGCCACCGAGGTGCGGGACGCCTTTATGGCGACCGGCACCGTCCATATTCTCTCCATCTCAGGGTCTCACCTCGGCTTGATCGCCTTTCTCTCGTTTACGTTCATCCGGGGCGTCTGCCGACATCTTCCGTCCGACCGGCTGCAAGCCCTCTCGCGCCGGGTGACGCCGACTCGCGTAGCGGCCCTGGGCACGATGGTTCCGGTCACCTTGTATGCGTTGCTGGCCGGGGGGGAAGTGGCGACGATCCGATCCCTCATCATGATCCTGTTGTTTCTCCTTGCGGTCTGGCTGGGGCGCGAGGGGCAACTGCTCTTCACGCTGGCCGCCGCCACCCTGTTGATTCTCGTCCATGATCCGCGCGCATTGTTCGACATTTCCTTTCAACTGTCCTATGGCTCGGTGCTCGCCATTGCGCTGGTCGTGCGGCGGCTGAACCAGGGCCATGAATCTCCGCGCGACCCTCTGGGCGATCGCTCGGTTGCCGTCGACGGGCGGGTATGGGCGTGGCTGCGCCTGTACGGAGGGATGACCGGCGGCGTCACCTTGGCGACCGTTCCGCTCGTCGCCTACCACTTCAACCAGATTGCCTGGTTGGGGCTTGCCGCGAATCTCGTCGTCGTGCCGCTGGCCGGCTTGGTCCTTGTGCCGCTTGGGTTGGGGGCGGCCATCTGGGTGTTGCTGACGGGAGCCGGCGCGCTGCCGATGGGGCCGTTGAACCAAGCCCTGCTCGATTTGATGTTCACGGTGGTGCAACATCTGGCGCAGCTGCCCGGCGCGGCCTGGCATGTCGCGTCGCCGAGCGTCTTCGCCATGGCTGGGTTCTACGCCCTGCTCTACGGGGCGATCCGTTTCGATGGGAGCCGTGTCTTCAAGTGGGCCTGCGTTCTTGGCGCGGCCTTCTTCCTGTGCTGGTGGAGCTGGTCTCCACGCGTTGCGGCGGACGGCGACACCCTGCGCGTGACGTTTCTGGATGTCGGGCAGGGGGATGCCAGTGTGATTGAATTGCCGGATGGTCAGACCATTCTGATCGACGGAGGAGCGGTCTACGAGACGCTGGATATGGGACGGGCTGTGGTCGGGCCGTATCTCTGGGATCGCGGGATCAGGCGTCTGGACCATGTCGTCGGGACTCACCCGCAGCTCGATCACGTCGGCGGCCTTGCCTGGGTCCTGCGTTCATTCGAGGTCGGCCGCTACTGGGGCAATGGCGTGGAAAGGCCTGAGCCCTTTTACCAGCGTCTGAACGAGGCACTGCGAGATCGCGGCCTCACCCCCTCCATCGCGGCGGAGGGGCAGGCGATTGTGGCGTCGGGCGCCTGTCGGCTCCTCGTGTTGAATCCGCCACCTGGAACCGATGGTTCCACCAAGGACGCTGCCACGCTGAGTGCCGGCAGGGGAGCCGATGAACACGTCACGCACGGCGCCAGCCTGAATAATCTCTCCGTGGTCACGAGATTGGACTGCGGGCCGCACTCAGTGTTGTTTGCTGCCGATGCCGAGGTGGAGGCCCTGGCGCGCTTGCGCAACGCCGATGCGCCTGTGGCGGCGCGCGTGCTGAAGGTTCCCCACCATGG
>SCVQ01000479.1 GCA_004296865.1 Nitrospirota bacterium | reverse complement strand
ATTCGGGCAGTCCTCGATACCAACGTGCTGATCTCCGCCCTCCTGTTTCCTGGTATTCCTTCACAACCGATGTCGGCCATACCCATACAGTGGCACCCACGGGGAACAATACAGTGCGAGACAGAAGACGTGTTCAGCCCAAGCCGGCAGGGAAAGGAAATTGTTCGGGACTCGACTGCCGAATGGCGTCAAGAATGCGGCGTGATCCGGTCAGCGCCCGCCCTATGTCCTCATGCGACACATGCAACGCCCCACCGTAATCGCCCGTGGCCCTAAGCTCCAGAAGGAAGGTATACGTTTTTCCCAGTTCTGTGGTCCAGTGCCCCGCTTTCACCAGGTCGCGATTGACAGCAATCTCAACGGCAGAATGTCTGGAAAAGGTCTTACCCTGGAGAGCGAAGAACGCTGACACGGCATAAAAAGCTGCATAGTAGACCCGTCCGGCTGCGGCGTCGGGGTCTGTGTCGGCAATCTGTTGGGCTGTTTGAAACGCTTGAAGCGCCCGCCCCCATAGTTCGGTTGCCTCGGGATTCACACATGAACCCCTTCCCGTCTTGCGTTGCGGTAGAGGGCGTACTCTCCCTTGGCATACAGGTGCGCATCAACCGGCAGGGCATGGATGGGACGATCGAGGTCCAATTGCAACGGATACAGCGCGTCCAAACAAGTCCATAGGTCCTGGCCGAGCGCAATCGGCCCGGTCAGCAAGACCAACAGATCAATGTCGCTCTCTGGCGTGGCCTCACGGCGCACCTCGGAGCCATACAACACCACGCCCTGCAAGCGATCTCCAAAAACCCCCTGGAGCAGCGCTTTGAGACGAGCCGCGAGTGCCGCTTGGTCCCTGTCCGATTCTAAGAGTGCCTTCGTCAAATTCCTCTCCTGCCCAGCACCTAGTTTAACAGTCTAGCGAATTTTGCGTCAGAAGGCTATCTTCAGACGGAATAGTTGCCTTAAAGGGTCCAGAGGGAGACTGCTCCACGGCATTCGGCGCTCCCCTGAACCAGCGGCACGACGGATCGTGGTATCCCGAGACCCACCCGTACGTGCCTCCGCTTCCAGTCCAGTCCGCAATGCTACAATGATCTCCAATGCGACGGAGGGTCTCAGCATAGAGCAGGCTTTTTAGTTTTCCCGGTACACTCTCGGCATCGGGCCTGAGGATGAGTTGATAGCGTTCGGTCGGGACGGCGATGCCAAGCGAGCAGAAGTAGCGGTGCTCCCCGAACTCTCGCGGCAGGATCCCAATCTCCTTACTGATGTATTTCGAGAGATACCGGCCGAGCTTCACAGGCGAACTATTTCGGCGAGGCCCTTCCACGTTGACCTGGCCTTGTTGATTTCCCACGATCTTGTACCAGCAGCGACGCAGAAACCGGACATCCTGAAACCCGCGCACGCCAAGATGCGCGTGAATGGCCCCGCGTTGCTGACACTCCAAGACGTTGACATAGGCCAGGGGCTTGCCTCCGCGCTTCAGCATCCGATGGAGCCGCTCCAAATCCTCTAAGACGCGCATACGATCTTGGACATTCTTGCGATAGGTCAAAGTCACCAGATGGTCAGCTCCGATGGTAATACATTTGCGCCGAATCTCTCCCACGGCACGCGCCCGTGCCCGTATCTCGTTCCGGTCTTTGAAGGGTGACTGCCCTTTGCAGCCTCGTTTGCCGGGGCGCGACTCCGCTTTCCCCCACGAAGCTTCCACCCATCGCTTGCCGAAATCGTGAATCGTAATCGTCCACGGAGAGCCGACCGTGCGAGGGTGTGTGGCAACGTGTGATGGAGTGGGATCGTCGAGATATGTCCTTCTGACAAGTTTAGGGGCGGCCGCTGGCGCGGCCGCCGTGCGCGGGTGGCTGGCGCCATCCCGCGCATCGGCGACCCGCTTCAGTACGTACTTCTTGGGCTGTACAGGGTCTTGATCCATGCCTTCCTCACAGATCCTTTGACGCCACAAAAAGTGTAGCTAAAATGGTAGCTGTCATTGTCAAAACCACCCTCACATCCGGCAATTCCATGCAACCTCTTATGCACACC
>SCVQ01000478.1 GCA_004296865.1 Nitrospirota bacterium | reverse complement strand
GTCTTGGCCCCGGTCCCTTTGCAGTCGCGGCAGTGTTCCCATCGGGGAATTTTCAGCTTGGCGTCTTTGCCGTAGACCGCCTCATCGAAGGATAGTTCCAGGTTATATTGGAGATCGGCCCCCCGCTCCGCACGCTGCCCCCTGCGCGTGCCGCCGAAGAAGTCCTCGAAGATGTCATTGAAGACGTCGCCGAAGCCGCCCCGCCCGAAGTCGAATCCCTCGGCCCCGCCGCCTCCCTGCCGCGCGCCGGCATGGCCGAACATGTCGTAGCGTTGCCGCTTCTGCTGATCGCTCAGGATCTCGTAGGCTTCGTTGATTTCCTTGAACTTCTCTTCTGCGGTCTTTTTTTGGTGGTCGCCGCTGTGGAGGTCTGGGTGGTGCTGGCGGGCGAGCTTGCGGAACGCTTTCTTGACTTCGTCCTCGGACGCCGTGCGGTCAACCCCGAGTGTTTCGTAGTAATCGCGTTTTGCCACGTGGAACCATGCAGGGGAAAATCAGAAGCGGACCATGCTGCGCATGGTCCGCTTCTGTGTTGACGTTCATTCGGTTACTTTTTGTCTTTGTCGACTTCCTCGAACTCGGCGTCCACGACCTTCTCGTCGGTCTTCGCGGCCCCGTCCCCGTGACCGTCCGGACCGGCCTGAGCGCCGGCCTCGCCCGCTCCCCCCGCCGCAGTGGAGGCCTTTTTGTACATTTCCTCGGCCAACTTGTGCGAGGCGGTGGTCAGCGTCTGGATCGCCGACTCGATGGCAGCCGGGTCGTCTCCTTCCATCGCCTTGCGGGTTGCCGTGATGGCGTCCTTGATCTTGTTCTTGTCGTCTTCTCCGATCTTGTCGCCGTGTTCAGTCAGGTTCTTCTCGGTCCCGTAGATGAGGCTGTCGGCCTGGTTCCTGGATTCGGCCAACCGTCTCCGTTTCTTGTCCTCGTCCGTATGGGCCTGAGCTTCCTTGACCATTTTTTCGATTTCGTCTTTGCTGAGGCCGCTGGAGGCGGTGATCTTGATGGACTGCTCCTTCTGCGTGCCCAGGTCCTTGGCCGCGACGTGGACGATGCCGTTGGCGTCGATGTCGAAGGTCACCTCGACCTGCGGCATCCCCCGCGGAGCGGGCGGAATGCCGACCAGATCGAACTGGCCGAGCAATTTGTTGTCGTTGGCCATTTCGCGCTCGCCTTGGAAGACCCGGATCGTCACCGCGCTTTGGTTGTCGGCCGCGGTGGAGAAAATCTGGCTCTTCTTGGAGGGGATCGTCGTATTGCGGTCGATCAGGTGCGTGAAGATGCCGCCCAGCGTTTCGATGCCCAGCGTGAGCGGGGTGACGTCCAGCAGCAGGACATCTTTGACCTCGCCCTTCAACACGCCGCCCTGGATGCCGGCGCCGATCGCCACGACCTCGTCCGGATTGACCCCTTTGTGCGGTTCCTTGCCGAAGAACTCCCGCACCTTCTCGATGACCTTCGGCATGCGGGTCATGCCGCCCACCAGCACCACCTCGTTGATGTCCTTGGCGTTCACGCCGGCGTCGGAAAGGGCTTTCCGGCAGGGCTCGATCGTCCGCTGGACAAGGTCGTCCACCAATTGCTCCAGCTTCGCGCGCGTCAGCTTCATCACCAGGTGCTTCGGTCCGCTGGCGTCCGCAGTGACGAAGGGGAGGTTGATCTCGCTTTCCTGGGAGGAGGACAGCTCGATCTTGGCGCGCTCGGCGGCTTCCTTCAAGCGCTGCAGGGCCATCCGGTCCTTCCGCAGGTCGATGCCTTCCTGCTTTTTGAACTCGTCCACCAGCCAGTCCATGATGCGCTGGTCGAAGTCGTCGCCGCCCAGGAAGGTGTCGCCGTTGGTCGACTTGACTTCGAAGACACCTTCGCCGATTTCCAGGATGGAAATGTCGAAGGTGCCGCCGCCCAGGTCGTAGACGGCGATCCGCTCGTCCTTCTTCTTGTCCAACCCGTAGGCCAGCGAGGCGGCCGTGGGTTCATTGATGATCCGGAGCACGTTCAGACCCGCGATCTGCCCCGCATCCTTGGTGGCTTGCCGCTGGCTGTCGTCAAAGTAGGCCGGGACCGTGATGACCGCTTCCGTCACTTTTTCGCCCAGGTAGTCCTCGGCGGTCTGTTTCATTTTTTGGAGGATCATCGCGGAGACTTCGGCGGGGCTGTAGCTCTTGCCCCGGATCTCGACGTGCGCATCCCCATTGTCGGCGAGGACGACCTTATAGGGCAGACGCTTGGATGCTTCCTGGACCTGGCGGCTGTTGAACTTGCGTCCGATGAGCCGCTTGATCGAGAAGATCGTGTTCTCCGGGTTCGTGATCGCCTGGCGCTTGGCGATCTGGCCGACGAGCCGCTCGTTTTTGTCTGTAATGGCGACGACTGAGGGAGTGGTCCGGTTGCCTTCGGCATTGGGGATGACCACGGGGTCTCCGCCGCTCATGATGGAAACGCAGGAGTTTGTCGTGCCCAGATCGATGCCTATGACCTTACCCATGTGTGCTCTCCTTCCTCAAAACAACAGCCTTTCAACCGGCGTTTCATCAGGTGTTCGATGACGTGGTGTTTTTCTCGTGTCAGTTGGCTCCTGCGGCATTGCCGGGGCTGCAAGCCGGGCCGACGGATACCGTGACCATCGCGGCTCGCAGGATGCGGTCGTGCAGGAGGTAGCCTCTCTGGTATTCCTCAACGACCATGTTTTCCGGAACCGTGGCGGACTCGACACGGGCCACGGCTTGGTGACAGGCCGGATCGAAGGGCGCTCCGACGCTGGCGACCTGTTTCACGCCGAACTTGGCCAAGGCTTCCAGGCACTGCTTGAGGGTCAATTCGACTCCCTGGATCAACCCCTTGTTGTTCGGTTTCTCCTCCGGACTTGCCTGGGCCGATTTAATGGCCCGTTCCAGGTTGTCGACGATGGGAAGCCATTCCTTCAGGATGTTCTCGTTGGCAAAGCGGGCGAACTCCCGCTGCTCCTTCTGCGCCAAGCGCTTGTAATTTTCGAACTCGGCTGCCAGCCGAAGATATTTGTCTTGAAGCGCCTGGGCCTCATCGGTTTTAGAGGCGAGGGCCCGCTTCAGTCCAGCCAACTCATCCCGCTCACCGTTCGTCTCTGCTCCTCCGTTTTCTGGAGCCGATTCGCTCGTGGAAAAAGATTCTAACTCACTGACTTTATGCGTATTTTCTTCTTGTCCTGCCATGAGTCACACCAGTATGGGCGTGAGATAGCCACCGGGATCATAAAGTCAACCGGCTGGCCCATTTTTGTTTGAAAATATGCCCAAGATGGTTGTGTCAAGAGGCAGGCAAACAGGTAGCGAGTGGGATTATGCGCTGCGGGACCGCCGGCAAAGAAGTTCAAGCCCTTCGAGTGTGAGATCGGAAGAGC
>SCVQ01000477.1 GCA_004296865.1 Nitrospirota bacterium | reverse complement strand
GACAAGGAATAGGGGAAGCCATGACAGGGGGTCTGATCGGCCTGGGCTCCGCCTCCGTTCCCCTGGTTACTTCCCCCATAGGTTGCTGCATCACTGTTTAAAAGTTCACGATACCAACCAGGCTCAGGTACGCCGATCCTATAGTTAGACCGTGGAACCGGAGTAAAGTTACCGACACAAAGGACAAAGCCGGCAGGCTCTCTGGCGCGACGGATAAAGGCAAGCACAGATTGTCCTACATCGCTAAAGTCAACCCATTGAAATCCTTGATATTCAAAGTCAATCTGCCACAGTGCTGGTTCTGCTTGATAGAGGTGATTGAGGTCACGAATGTACCGTTGCATTCCCTGGTGCGGCTCATATTGGAGCAAATGCCACTGGAGACTCTCATCGTGGCTCCATTCCATCCACTGGCCGAATTCCCCCCCCATAAACAGCATTTTCTTGCCAGGGTGCCCATACATAAATCCAAAAATAGCACGCAAATTAGCGAACTTCTGCCAGTCATCGCCTGGCATCTTACTTAGAAGCGCCCGCTTGCCGTAGACGACCTCATCATGCGAGAAAACCAATACGAAGTTCTCGCTGAAGGCATAGACCAATCCAAAGGTGAGTTTATCCTGATGATACTGCCGATGGACCGGATCGAGCTGAAAGTATTCCAACAGGTCGTGCATCCATCCCATATTCCACTTGAGACTGAAGCCCAAGCCACCCAAGTAAGTCGGACGTGAGACACCAGGCCAAGCCGTGGACTCTTCGGCGATGGTCAGCACACCTGGATGTTTTTGATGCACCACTTCGTTGAATTCTTTAATCAAGTCAACAGCGTACAAATTTTCATGGCCTCCGAATTGGTTTGGAATCCACTCGCCTGATTTCCTGGCATAGTCCAGATACAGCATGGAGGCCACCGCGTCTACGCGCAGACCATCGATGTGATACCGATCCAGCCAGAAGAGAGCGCTGTTCATCAGAAAATTGCGCACCTCTACTCGGCCGAAGTTGAAGATGCGGCTGTGCCACTCAGGGTGGTATCCAAGGCGCGGGTCCTCATGATCATAGAGCTGGGTCCCGTCAAACCAGGCCAGCGCATGGGGATCATCCGGGAAATGGGCGGGAACCCAGTCCATGATCACCCCAATCCCAGCCTGATGACAGGCATCCACGAAGGCCATGAAATCTTCCGGCGGGCCATAACGACTGGTCGGGGCAAAGTACCCGGTCGTCTGATACCCCCAGGATCCGTCAAAGGGATGCTCGGTGACCGGCATCAGTTCCAGGTGGGTATAGCCCAAGTCCTTGACATAGGGAATGAGCTTGGCCGCCAACTCCCTATAGGTCAACCAGCGGCTACCTTCCTCCGGCACGCGCATCCAGGAGCCGAGGTGGACCTCATAAAACGCCAACGGGCTATTTAATGGATCGTGGGAAGATCGCGCCTCCATCCACACACGATCGCCCCACCGATAGCCGGAAAGATCCCGGACGATCGAAGCGGTCTTGGGTCTGAGCTCGGCTGCAAAAGCATAGGGGTCCGCCTTGAGAAAGGGAGCCGGCTGATTCCTCGACCGAATTTCATAT
>SCVQ01000476.1 GCA_004296865.1 Nitrospirota bacterium | reverse complement strand
GACGCTCTTCCGATCAGAGAGGAACGCACCAGCCAGAGAGCCCCGCCATAGGCGTAGAGTCCGATAAAGAGCAGGAACACTGGATCCTTACCGAGGATGGAGGACCAAAACAGGATCGAGGGGTAGAGCATCAGGCCATAGAAGGCCGGCAGGAACGGGCGTCCCATGATCACGACGACTGCCCGGTACGCAAAACATGCACCGACGAAGCCAAGGAACGCGTAGACCACTTTGAGCGCATGGTAATAGGGGCCGGTGATCTGAGAAATAATTAGCACGATCCTCACCATGTTTTCGGTCCCGGCGGTCTTAACCAGCTTGTCCGAGACATCGCCGGTTTCTATGGTCTTTGTCAGAGTGGGGACCCAGCTTTCCTGAAACCAGTTCACATCTGAATACATGTGATACCTGCCCGTGAGGGCAGCATCGAGATAGCCAAACGCATCCAGGTTGTAGCGGTACTTGTACTCATAGAAAAGCATGGCGACGAACACGATGAAGAATTTCGCGCTCCATGCGACGAGCAAATGATTGCGATCGCCCCCCCCGAGCAGCCACAGCCCGACGGCAATGACGAGCCACCAGAGCAGTCCCACGGCATAGTCGAGTTCGATCTCGCGGCGGACATCCTTGGAGAAATGCCCCGGCGGGATCTCCCCCAGCACGCTCACATTCAGAGCTACCCACACCGAGCTCAAGGCCGCGGCTAGAAACAGCACGACCTGGCCCGGATGGTCAGCCATCCAACGGATCAGAACGCGGACACGGTCGGTCATGCAGGCAGACCTTTGAGCCAGAGCTCGAAGTTGAGCAGGGTCCAGAGCTGAGGGCCATAGTCACGGACTCCTTCCTGGTGTTCACGGAAGACTCGCTCAACCAGCTCTCGCCTGAGGTACGGGGCATATCGAGGCGAGCCGGCCAGGAGAATCTCGCGGACCGGCTCTTTTAGCTCGCGCCTGAACCAGGCCCCAAGTGGGACTCCGAATCCCATCTTGCCCCGCCGCAAAATCTCCTCCGGCAGCAGGTCAGCGAAGGCCTTCTTCAGAAGATACTTCAGCTTCAGCCCCCTGAGCTTGAAGGAGCCTGGCAGGGTCGCGACGTACTCGATCAGGGCCGTGTCGAGAAACGGCGAGCGAGCCTCCAGCGCGTGCGCCATGCTCATCCGGTCCATCTTGACCAGGAGATCGTCCGGGAGATAGGTCTTAAAATTCAGGTACAGGAGCCGGTTGACCAAGGACGCACGCCTCGCAAAATCGAAGTGCTCGTCGAAGCTGCGGCGGACATCTTCACGCGGCGGAACGAGCAGGAGCTCTCCCAGGAGATCGCGACTGAACAGGGAACACCACCCGAAGTACCGTTCGGGAAGCGGCGCGCGGGCGCGAGCCAGCAGCCGGTGCGCGCGGCCCAATAGGCGCCCGGCTCGCCAGCATCTGGGCAGGGCTTCCAGGCAAGCCAGCCCTCCCGAGACGACCGGCCCCGGCAGGCGCTCGGTCAGTTCGGCCCCGAGGAACCGTTCGTAGCCCGCGAACAGCTCATCCCCGCCGTCGCCGTTCAGCGCGACGGTCACGTGCTCGCGGGTGAGCTTGGAGAGGAGATAGGTCGGGATAGCCGACGAGTCCCCGTACGGCTGGTCGTGGTGCCAGAGCAGCCGCTCCACCAGATCGAAAGCCTTAGGCTCGACGATAAACTCCGTATGATCCGTCTTAAAGCGCCGGGCGACGATCTGGGCATAAGCGGTTTCATCGAACCGTTTGTCGCCGGTGAAACCGATGCTGAAGGTCTTCACCGGACGCCCCATGAGGCGGCTCATTAGGCCCACGACGATCGAGGAATCGATCCCCCCGCTCAGGAAGGCGCCCAGCGGCACATCACTGATCAGTCGGCGCGCGACCGCCGCTTCGAGGAGCCGGCGGACTTCCGCGACGGCCTCTGCTTCCGGTACCGCTCGCTCCGCTCCTTCCGCAGGCACCGGCACGTTCCAGTAAGAAACCGGCCCCTGCACACCCTGCCGGGACAGCACCAGGTAGGAAGCAGGCGGAACCTGCCGCACGCGGCAATACATAGTCGCGGGCCCAGGCACGTAGCCAAACGTGAAGTACAGAGGAACGGCTTCGGGATCGATACTCCGGTCCACCGCGGGATGGGCGAAGAGCGCCTTCATCTCGGAAGCGAACAGGCATCGCTCCCCGTCGGTGTAGTAGTACAGCGGCTTCTTGCCGGTTCGATCGCGGGCCAGCAGCAGCCGTCCCCGCTCCTGGTCCCACAGGCCGATGGCGAACATGCCGTCGAGCCGGCGGACGAACTCATCCCCGAACTGCTCATAGGCATGGACGATGACCTCCGAGTCGGTCTTGGAGCAGAACTGGTGCCCAAGCGATTCCAGCTCCGAGCGCAGCTCCTGGAAATTGTATATCTCGCCGTTGAAGACCGCCCAGACGGTGCCAGTTTCGTTGGAGATCGGCTGCCGAGCCGCCGGGGACAGGTCCAGGATACTGAGCCGCGTATGTCCGAGAAAGACCTCGGCCCCGTCCCGGGACCGATAGGTGCCACGGTCGTCAGGCCCCCGGTGGTGCAGACTCTCTAGCATCCGGGCCTCGACCTCCGAGGTCACGACCTTCCCGTCAAAGCTGATTACGCCGCACAGTCCGCACATTGCGTCCAGCCCTCAGCTCACTGACCAGCGCCTGCGGCCGCCAGAGCATGACCCCGCTGTCTGGAGGCCCCAATCACGAGCACGCATGACGCCCCCACATCGCTCAGCGCAACGCCTCTTCCCCTCTCAAGTACCAGGCCTTGGTTCGTGCGAGCCCTTCCTTCAAGGGAACGCGGGCCTCGAAGCCGGTCAGGCGCGCCAGCTTGCCTGTGTCTGGACAGCGGCGATTGACCGAGCCGCTCCGCCCTCCGCACTCCTGGATCTCGAACCGCTCCCCGAACTGTTCCATGAGGAGCCGGGCCAGGGCCTCGATCGTGATCTCTTCACGGGAATTCCCGATGTGCACGATCTCCTGGTTGCACCCGGAGGCCTGCGCGACAAGCCGGGTCGCCTCCACCGCATCCTCGCCGGCGGCTCCGGCACGCGGCTGTATCCCCTTACGCGCGCGATCAGCAAACAGTTGCTGCC
>SCVQ01000475.1 GCA_004296865.1 Nitrospirota bacterium | reverse complement strand
GCCCGGGTCTGGGACCGCCCAGGCCGTGCCGTTCCAACTTCCTCCTCGCGAGCCGGGACGGTAAGGTAAGGGGCGGAAACACGCATGGCGGTTGGAACGACGACAGGACGGTCCTCGCTGGTGATCGGCACCAGGGGCAGCAAGCTGGCTCTCTGGCAGGCGGAATGGATTCAGGCTCGCCTCAAAGTCATTGCGCCCGATCTGTCGGTGACGCTCCGGACCATCAAGACCTCCGGCGACAAAATCGTGGACGTGCCCCTTGCCGCGATCGGCGGCAAAGGGCTCTTCGTCAAGGAGATTGAAGAGGCGCTCTTACAGCAGGAAATCGATCTGGCCGTACACAGCATGAAGGATGTCCCTACGGCTTTGCCCGAGGGGCTTGAGATCATTTGCGTTCCGGAACGGGAAGATCCGCGCGACGCCTTGATCAGTCGTGAGGGCAAGACATTGGACGGTCTTCGCCTGGGCGCGCGGGTGGGAACCAGCAGTCTGCGCCGGCAGGCGCAACTTCTGCATTACAGGCCGGACCTCAGCATTCAGATGTTGCGCGGGAATCTGGACACCAGGCTTCATAAGTTGCAGGACGGCGAGTACGACGCCATTGTCCTAGCTGCGGCCGGTCTCAGGCGCCTGGGCTGGCTCAAAGAGATCACGGAATATCTGTCACCCGACGTGAGTTTGCCGGCCATCGGCCAGGGAGCCTTGGGGCTCGAGGGGCGGCGGGACGACGGGTTCGTGAAGGACTTGGTGAGGGAGCTGGATCATCTTTCCAGCCGAACGGCGGTCGTGGCTGAGCGGGCCCTGCTGGAACGGCTTGAAGGAGGCTGTCAGGTTCCCATTGCCGCCCATGCGACGATTGCGGATGGGACGCTCACGATGGACGGTCTGGTTGCGGCAGTGGACGGCCGCCGACTCCTCCGTGAGCGGATTGAGGGACCGCGTGCTGACGCCAAGGCCCTCGGCGTACAGCTTGCGGAGCGGCTCCTGGCCAAAGGTGGAGACAAGATTTTGAGCGAGATGTACGGAAAAGCGTGACCGGCATGGGCATGACGAGCGGAAAAGTCTACTTGGTCGGGGCCGGGCCCGGCGATCCGTCCTTGCTCACGTTGCGCGGCAAGGAATGTCTGGAACAGGCCGATGTCGTGTTCTATGACTATTTGGCCAACCCCGTTCTGTTGGACCATGTCCCGGCCAGGGCCGAGCGGATCTATGTCGGCCGCCGCGGACGCGGCGCCTATCGGGATCAGTGCGAGATCAATCGTCTGATCGTAGAGAAAGCCAAGGCAGGGAAAGCCGTGGTGCGGTTGAAGGGGGGCGATCCCTTCGTGTTCGGACGGGGCGGCGAAGAAGCCGAGGCTGTGGCCGCGGCAGGGCTGTCCTTTGAAGTGGTGCCGGGTGTGACGGCGGCTGTGGCGGCCCCCGCTTATGCGGGGATTCCCGTGACGCACCGCACGATGGCTTCGACGGTCACCTTCGTGACCGGTCATGAAGACCCGACGAAGGGAGACTCCAGCCTGGAATGGCCCAGGCTGGCCTCGGCGAACGGGACCCTCGTGTTCCTGATGGGCATGAAGAATCTTCCGGCCATTGTCGAGCACCTCACCAGGGAAGGGAAGCCGCCCGATACGCCGGTGGCGTTGATCCGGTGGGGGACGCGATCGACTCAGCGCACGGTGGTCGGAACACTGAGGGACATTGTTGCCAAAGCGGAGGCGGCTCGACTGGAACCGCCCACCACGATCGTGATCGGACCGGTGGTTCGGCTGAGGGAGCAATTGAACTGGTTCGAGACCCGCCCCCTGTTCGGCAAGCGCATTCTTGTGACGCGGGCGAAGGAGCAGGCCGGGGAGCTGTCGCAGCTCTTGCGGTCCTATGGAGCGGACCCGGTTGAATGCCCCACCATTCAGATCGTTCCGCCGGACAGTTGGAGCGGGTTGGATGAGGCCATTGCCGAGCTCCCTCGATATCAGTGGCTGATCTTTACCAGCGTCAACGGCGTCCGGCCGTTTATGGACCGGCTACGCCATCAGGGCTTGGATGTGCGAGCGCTCTCCGGTCTGAAGCTCTGCTGCATCGGCCCCCGCACCGCAGAGGAATTGGCCCGACACGGGCTCCAGGCTGATTTGGTGCCCGCGGAGTTTCAGGCCGAAGGGGTTATCGACGGCCTGAAAGCGGCGGGGATCGCCGGTCTGCGGGTCTTGATTCCGCGCGCCGAAGTGGCGCGGGAGATCCTGCCGGAACAGCTCCGCGCCGCCGGGGCGGAGGTCCGGGTGGTGACGGCGTACCGGACGGTGCTGCCGTCCGTGGACGCCGAACGGCTGAAAGATCTTTTCCGGCAAGGGGAGGTGCACGTCGTGACCTTCGCCAGTTCTTCGACGGTGCGGAACTTCTGCCGGTTGTTCGCGAGCGCCGCAGAAATGAATGCCCTGATGGCGCAGTCCGTCGTCGCGTGCATCGGCCCGATCACGGCGCAGACAGCGGCGGAAGCGGGGCTGTCCGTCTCCATCGTGCCGGCCGAGAGCACCATGCCGGCGTTGGTGCAGGCGATCGTGGCGTATTGTGCGAAGCCGGTGTCGGTCGGGCAGGGGGCGTAAGGGGGCGTTCAAGGAAGACCGGGCGAAACGACCGGTGGTCTGTTCATATCTAAACGGAGGAGAACTATGGTTCCTGTGAAGTCCTTTATGGTGCCGGTGGAAAAGTTTGTGACGGTGGACCGGGATATGGACGTCCGGAAGGCCGCCCAGGTCATGCGTGATCGCAACATCGGCAGCGTGTTTGTCTCGCGAGGCGGGGAGGTCATCGGCATCCTGACCGATACCGATATGGTGCGCCGCGTGGTGGCCGTCGGGGCCGACGCGAGCCATACGTCGGTCGAGCTGATCATGTCGTCGCCGATCTTGACCATCGAGGAGAACAAGACCTTGCTGGATGCCAACGACATGATGGCGGCGCACCATCTGCGCCATCTCGGCGTGACGCGAAACGGCAAGCTGGTGGGGATGATTTCCGTGCGCGACCTGGTCGTCTTCCTGACCAACTTGCCGAGGAAGTAGTAGAAGCAGGGCGGCTGCCGCCCTGCTGAATGAGGCGGAGGAAGAAGCATGGGGAGAAGGGCATGGCGTTTCCTCGTCACCGGCTGAGGCGTTTGCGACAGAACGAGCCGCTGC
>SCVQ01000474.1 GCA_004296865.1 Nitrospirota bacterium | reverse complement strand
GGTATGGTGGAGGGCAGGGGATTTGAACCCCCGACCCCGACGTTGCGAACGTCGTGCTCTCCCAACTGAGCTAGCCCCCCACCCGATTACCGAACATTATACACGAGTAGATTTGATCCCTCTAGCGGAAGTTGCGGCCCTCAGGCCGGGCTAATCAATGCACCGGCCGGCTGACTGTCCAGACCCGCCACACTCACACGCCGTGCCTCCACTCTCAGCCGCCCTTCCGCATAGAGCTGGATCGCCCGCGGATAGAGCTTGTGTTCCTGCTCCAGTATGCGTGCGGTCAGCGCATCCGCCGTATCTTTCTCCAACACCGGGACCGCAGCCTGGATGATGATGGGCCCTTCATCCACCCCTTCGGTAACGAAATGCACGGTGCAACCGGCGATCTTCACGCCCCAATCCAAGGCCTTCTTCTGCACGTCAAGCCCGGGGAACGACGGCAACAGCGAGGGATGGATGTTCATCATCCGGTTCTCATAGGCCTTGATCAGGACCGGCGTGACGATTTTCATATAGCCGGCCAGGACGATCAGCTCCACCTCGTGCTTCGTCAGCACCTCCAAGATGGCCCGATCGTAGGCCTCGCGAGAGTCCGGACGGTCCTTGAAGGGTTTTGGGTCGAGGAACACCGCGTCGATCCGGCATTTGCGAGCTCGCTCCAGCGCCTGGGCATCCTTCTTGTTGCTGAGGACCAGGACGATCTGGGCTTGGAGCGATCCCGCCTCAATGGCATCGATGATCGCTTGCAGGTTGGACCCGCGTCCCGACGCCAGGACACCGAGGCGCAGTTTATCTGGGCGTCCAGCCGCCGGCACAGCTACGAACCTTCTGTTCCAACATAGTCCACCCGCGCCTCGCCTTCGCCCGCAATAATTTCACCGATCCGGTAGCCTTTGTCTCCCAACTCGGCTGCGCGGGCGATCACGGCATCCGCCTGGGCCGCGGGAACGACCAAGACCAGGCCGATCCCCATGTTGAAGACCCGGTGCATCTCTTCGGTCTCAATCCGGCCGATCTTTTTGAGCAGGGTGAAGATCGGCGGAACCGGCCAGGAGCCGCGATGCAGCTTGGCCAGGCTGCCGGCCGGAAGAACGCGCGGCAGGTTCTCGGTCAAGCCGCCGCCGGTAATATGCGCGATGCCCTTGATCGAATATTCGGCCGCCAGGGCCAGGATCTGTTTGGCATAAATCCTGGTGGGTGTCAGCAGCACCTCGCCCAGAGACCGGTCCAAATCGGACACCCGGCTCTCCACGGTGAGCCCGCCGTCCTCCAGCAACACGCGTCTCGCCAATGAGTACCCGTTGCTGTGCAGCCCGGTCGAAGCCAGCCCGATGAGAACATCACCGGGCTGGATGGTCTTGCCGTCGATGATCTTCGGCCGATCCACGACCCCCACGGCAAAACCGGCCAGGTCATATTCGCCCTCGCCGTAAAACGACGGCATCTCGGCGGTCTCGCCGCCGATCAAGGCGCAGCCGGCCTGACGGCAACCTTCGGCCACCCCCTTCACGACCGCTTCCGCCTTCGACACGGCCAGCTTGCCGGTCGCAAAATAATCCAAGAAGAACAGCGGCTCGGCCCCGCTGACCGCCACGTCGTTCACGCACATGGCCACTAGGTCGATGCCCACCGTGTCATGCCGGTCCATGAGGAAGGCGATTTTCAGTTTGGTCCCGACCCCATCGGTCCCGGACACCAGCACCGGTTCTTTATACTTCTCGGCTTGGAGACGGAACAGCCCTCCGAACCCACCCAAGTCGGTGAGCACTTCGGGTCTGAAGGTGGCGCGTACCAGGGGCCGAATCCGCCGGACCAGTTCGTCCCCGGCCTCGATATCGACCCCCGCTTGTCGGTAGGTAGTCATAGGAGTCTGTGGGAGAATTCCTTATAGACTGACACGTCGCGGCGGCATCTTACCGGATGCGCTGAGGGAAGGTCAACGAACAAGCTCCACCAAGGTTTCCACGTGGGCCGTTTGCGGGAGCATGTCGAAGGGCCGGAGCCGGGCGATCCGATAGCCACCCCCGCACAACTGGGCCAAATCGCGCGCGAGGGTCGCGGGATCGCTGGAGAGATAGAGCAGCCGCCCGGCGCCGACCCGCAGCAGCCCCGTGAGGCAGTCCTTGCTCAAGCCGATGCCAGGAGGGGCCACGATCATCAGGTCATACTCACCGGCCTGAGCCGACTCCAGCACGGCTTCCGCCCGCAGAGGCCGAAACCGGCAGCGCCCGATGTGGTTGGTCTTGGCGGCATGACGCGCGTCGGCCAGCGCATAGGGATTCGCCTCAACCAAGGTGACGAGGGCGCCGACTTTCGCGAGCGGAAGGCCCAGGGTCCCGATGCCCGCATAGAGTTCGAGTACGCGCAGCCCCGGTGCCGCCCTAGCCCACTCGGTCACGACGTTCGAAAGCGCTTCGTGCAGCCGCCAGTTCGCCGCCATGAAGGACCGGTCGCTGATCCTGAAGATGATGTCCCCCAATCGGTCGGCGACCCAATCCTGGGCATCCACCCAGCGCTGGACTCTGACTCCGACCCCGGCCGTCGCGACCTGCCCGACAAGGTCCTTCACGTCTCGAAACACCTCGAACAATTGCTGCCCCTGGCTTCGCTTGGCCGGTCCCGTATGGAAGGAGAGCAGCGTGTGCCCGAAGGCCACCGACCGCCTGATCTCGATCGAGTCCGGTTGGATCGACAGCTTGCTCAGAGCCGCCAACCGCACGCTCACCATCGCCGCCACATCACGCATCGCCTGCGACACCAGCAAGCAGTCAGCCGCAGGCACCGGCTCATTCGTCCCTTCCTTACGGAACCCCAGCGCAAGGCCGTGCTTGGCCCGAAATACGACGAACCGGACCGTGCTGCGGTAGCCATAGGATTCCGGCGAGGCCACGACGGGCGCTATCGCCTCCACGTGCACTTTCCCTACTCGCGACAGCGTCTCCTCCAGGATCATGTGTTTCTGAACGAGCTGGGCCTCATACCGCATGTGCTGCAACTGACAGCCGCCACAAATTTCATAGACCGGACAGGGCGGAGCCACTCGGTCAGACGACGCTTCCAAGACTTGGCCGATCGTGGCCGCTTGAAACCCCTTCTGCTTGGCCCCAACGACGACCGAGACTGTTTCGTTCGGGATCGCCCCGCGTACGAACAGCACCTGCTTGTCGAGGCGCGCGAGTCCTTTGCCCCCCTGCACCAGCTTTTCGATTGTGACGGTCAGTGGTTTGCTAGCCATGCTCTATCTCTTTCCAATAGCGACTCTGGGAAGAGTCCATTATACGTGGTTCGTCAGCGATTCCATCATTCATTTACCTACACCTCATTTGCTCTCATAAGCCCTTCCAATCTGGCATACCAGATCAGTGCGTTGAGTGGTCGGAGCGACCGAGAACAAAGTTGGGTGAGACTTTTTCAGCCGCCCGCTAGCTTTCGGGGCGCAATGGAATGCTGAGCAGCTTAATCTTCCGATGCAGGTGGCTGCGCTCGACCTTGAGGTCTTCGGCCGTCTTCGACACGTTCCAGTTGTGCTCCAGCAGCTTGCG
>SCVQ01000473.1 GCA_004296865.1 Nitrospirota bacterium | reverse complement strand
AGGACTGAGCGCCTCAATCCGCTGACCTCAGTCCTTCGCCAGCAGCCCGACCGCTCGCCTAATTTGGTCCCTGGTCCCCAGCAGAACCACCACATCACCCAACTCCAGCCTGACTTTTTCGGACGGATTCGACTCCGTCACTCCGCCCCGGGTGAGCGCAATGACCGATGCCCCGGTCCGCGGCCTGATCGAGGCCTGTGCCAGGGTCTTCCCCACCGCGGGCGAATCCGCCTCGATCCGGCAGGTTTCCACCTCCACATCCGTCAAGGTACCGCCCCGGATATGATGGGCCAGTTCCGGCAGCGCGCTGCGACGGAGCAGCGCATAGCCTTCCCGCCGCACCTGCTCAGCTTTTTGAATGATAAAGTCCTGCGGCATCTTATAGGTTCGGAGGACCAGCGCGAACATCTCGATGGAGGTCTCAAACTCCTCCGGCACAACCTCATCCGCACCCAATTGATGCAGATCCTCCAGTTCCCTCAGGTAACGCGTCCGCACCATAATGTGGAGCCCGGGGTTCAGCCCCCTGGCGATTTGGACCGTGCGCCGGGCCGAGAACGGATCCGAAATGGCAATGACGAGCACCCGGGCATCCTCTATCCGCAGATGACGGAGCACGCTGGGATTGGTGGCATCGCCGTAGTAAATGGGACTCCCGTGGCCCGCTTCTCGCCGCACCGTGTCCCCATCCAGGTCCAACACCACATAGGGGATCTCGGTCTCCGCCAGCACCCTGGCCAGGTTGCGTCCGTTCATGCCGAACCCGACCACGATCACATGATCCTTGATGCGCAGCGCGCGCGACCCAAGCTGCGTGAGATGGGCGGTCGTTCGACCGGGAAACCAATGGTGCAGACGCTGAAAGGCCTCAGCCCGCCGTGCGACTTTGGGAGCCAACTGGATGAGACTAGGGGTGACCGCCATGGTCAGGACCGACACGGCCAAAAACAACTGGTAGGGCTCGCGGGCCAACAATCCCGCCTCCTGCCCTTCTTGCGCCAGGATAAAGCTGAATTCACCGACCTGAGCCAGCGCGATACCAGCCAATAAGGCCGTGCGCGGAGGATAGCCGGCCGCCAGCACTGGGCCGGCCGCGGCGAGAAACTTGCCGACCAGAACCGCTCCGACCAAGGCCACCACCAGCCACGGATAAGCCAGCACGATGCGGAAATCCATCAGCATCCCGATCGAGACAAAAAAGAGACTGTTGAAGCTGTCCCGAAAGGGCAGCACTTCGGCCATCGCTTGGTGGCTGTACTCGGACTCGGAGATGACGAGGCCCGCGATAAAGGCTCCGAGCGCCAGCGTGAGCCCGGCCAGAGACGTGAGCCAGGCGATCCCAAGACACAGCACGATGATCGTGAGCAGAAACAACTCCCGGCTGCGGCTTCGTACGATGTGCTCCAGGAGCCTCGGGACCAAGAACCAGGCCAGCGTCACGATCAGCGCCACCAGCACGGCCGATTTCGCCAGCGCCAGGACGACGCTTCCCATGGCCGCCTCCGGCCCGCTCGCCAGGAGGGGCATCACCAACAGCATCGGCACCATGGCCAAGTCCTGAAAGATCAGGATGCCGATTGCGGCCCGGCCATGGAGCGAATCGCTTTCGCCTCTTTCGGCCAGCGCCTTCAACACAATGGCTGTGCTGCTCAGGGAGAGGAGGCAGCCCCAGAAGATCGCATGGTTGTACGGTAGCCCGGCCAGCACCCCGCCGAAGGTCACGAGGAGCAACGTCACGGCCACCTGGAGCGGCCCTCCGACCAGAAGCAAACGGGGCGCCTTCATCAAGTGAGCGAGAGAAAACTCGATGCCGATCGTAAAAAGGAGCAGCACCACGCCGATCTGGGCGAGCACGTTCACTTGCTGAAGGTCGGAGACTAAGTTAAGGCCATAGGGCCCGATCAAGGCGCCAGCCGCCAAAAACCCCGCAATCGATGGCACGTGGAGTTTCTGAAACATGAAGACCACGGCGATCGAGATCGCAAAGATCAGCAGCAGATCGCTCAACACATTATGATCGGTCACAGGTTCACCTGTCGCCTTCGCCTCGCTGTGTCCTCTTCGCCCCCTTCCTCTTGACGAAAAGGGAATACCCGCACGGGCATGAGGAATGGGCGTTCTTACGCAGAATACAGCAGAGACGGCACGTCAGCAAGCTTCGCGGAATACCTGTCGCAGGGAATTTCAGAGCAGGAAGGCGGAACAAGGCTGAGCAGCGTTTTGGCAGGAATCAGCGGAGAAATGCTGGGAGAGGAAAGAGACTTGACCAGTTGGCCTGTGATTTGCGTTGAACCACTTCCATCGTCTCTTAGAACTGCCAGGCCAGGCT
>SCVQ01000472.1 GCA_004296865.1 Nitrospirota bacterium | reverse complement strand
GACAGAGGGCTGCCAAACATCAACGTCTGCACCAAGGAGGCGACGGGCACCGCCGGTGCTACGGTGTCTCTCGAACGCCATGCGGGCAATGGCCATCAGACGGTTGACGTCAGCTTCAGCGAAGGCAAGGGGGAGCTGGCCTCGTGCGGGATTATCAGAGAGTACTGGAATAAATTGACAACGCCAACTCTGGGACAACTCAGTCTCTTGTTGGGGCTCTGTCTCCTGATTGGGTTAGGCATGGGCATTGCGATTGATGTCAATGAGTTTTCTATGCACGCGTTTTATCGAAATCGGCTCGTGCGATGCTACTTGCGCGCCATCAGAAAGAAAGATGCAGATCCTAAGCCGAATCCAAATCCAGTGAGCGATCTGGACCCGGGAGATGACCCGCATCTTGCAGACCTCGCAGACCCGTCAATTGATCAAAAGAAAGGCCTGCCGTATCTTGGACCCTATCTCCTGATTAACACGGCTCTGAATCTCACGGATCCTCGCCGGTTGGGATGGCAGGAAAGACAGGCGGCTCCCTTCATCCTGGCTCCCTTGTATTGTGGCAGCAACATCACCGGCTATCGGAAGACAAGAGAGTACGCCGACAACATCACGCTGGGGACAGCGTTAGCTATTTCGGGAGCGGCCTTTACGTCGAACATGGGATATCACACCAACCGGGCCTTGGCGTTTTTCCTTTCAATATTTAACGTTCGCCTGGGATGGTGGATTGGCCACCCCGGGCGTGAGGGCTATACCAGACAGGGGCCGCGATTGGGGCTCCCTTACTTGCTGGTTGAATTGTTCGGACGAGCTAATGAAGAACGAAGATATATCTATCTGTCCGATGGCGGTCATTTCGACAACCTGGGCATCTACGAGCTCATTCGGAGGCGTTGCAAATACATCGTGTGTTCTGATGCCGGGGAGGACCCCCAGTCCGGCTTTGATGACCTTGGGATGGTTATTCGAAAGGTTCGGGCCGACCTTGGGGTGGATATCGAGATCAATCTCGACATGGTCAGGCGGCAACAGGACCAACCCTATAGCCGCTGGCACCATGCGATCGGCACGATTCGTTACGACCTCGTGGACGAAAGCTCACCGGTCGGCATGTTGGTATACATCAAGGCGTCGCTGGTCGGTGACGAGCCGGCTGATGTCTTGGAATATAAGGCGCACCACGCTGATTTTCCCCATGAGACGACCCTCGACCAGTTCTTTTCAGAATCTCAGTTCGAGGCGTACCGTAAATTGGGCGAGCCTATCGGGCGAGAAGTGTTCCGCTATGCCCAGCAGGCGTTGTAACTCTAGGGAGGGATGTCGGTGGGTCGAAATGAGTTCTTTGAGGCCTTGAGATCGTACTGGACCCCTCTGCCGCCTGGCATCCAGGCTTCGTTCCTGGCGGAAACGCGAGCGTTCGTCGCCATCGAAAATCGATTGCGGGAAGACGACTCGCTGGCAGGCTACGACCAACAAATCTACCCCGAATTGATCACGTTGCTGAAAATTCCCCCCTGCAAGCACCCGCCCGCCGCGAGAGAGGTGCTTCACCTGTGCAACAACCAGATCCAGCTCATGGAGAATGTCTTTCTGGCCTTGCGGTTGGCCGACTATCACGCCCACTCGCTGAATCGTGGGTGGATGAACCTGTTTCGGCGATGGACGGGGGCCTCGATGATGCGGCTTCTCTGGCCGAGCTTGAAGAGCATGTATAGCAAGGACTTCGTTAAGTTCGCCGAATACCAGTTGAACCTTTCGGGCATCAAGCCCGTTGTGTCTGAGGAACCTAAGACGCCCCAGTCTCTCTCGCTTCCGCTGTCGGATCTGTTTGAATGGCGCGATGTCGAAGCAGTCGCAAAGCGACAGGACGTTCCGCCCCCGTTCAAATCACTGTTCAGAGAACTGGGGTACGAGTGGCCTCATGTTCCACATGAGGATCTTGCCCCCTATTTCAAGCCATTCTCCGGTTCACAAGATGTGTGGACGGTTTCGCATCCTGATTCGGAGGCCGAAATGTGGGGGATTGCGATGGTGGCATCTCATCCCAGCGATGCGACATTGAAGCGGCTCATGGTATGGGTTCGCCCCGCATACCGCGGGGTGGGCTTGGGCCTGAAGCTGCTTGAGGCGGTTCTCGAAGCAGTCCTACGGGTTGAGGATTCCGAGACAAAGACGGACACAGGGAAACAGAAGGACGTGAATGAAAAGAAAAAGGGGCTCGTCGTTGTGCTGCCCCCGCTACGACGGGACAAGCCAGGCTACGCTGACGAGATGGCGGGATGGTTGAGATTTTATGGTCGAAAGGGATTCGTGCGAACGACGCAAAAAGATGCCGAAAGAATTCTCAGCACACCCTTCGATCCTGCCGCGTTTTGTCTGGTGATGCCGGAGCTCTTGGAGCAGGCTCACAAGCCGGCTGTTCAAGGCGGCGCGTCTTCTCCATAGTCGGATGCGCCCCGATGGGAAAGTGAGGAACCCATGCGGAAGCGGGATTCGATGATGCGAATCTTGGCGGCGTTCTATCGGCTGATCAATCGGTTCGTTCCCTGGCATAAGCTGCCGTCCCGGCCCTTCCCCCGCCTCAGCCTGAGGCTCTGGAA
>SCVQ01000471.1 GCA_004296865.1 Nitrospirota bacterium | reverse complement strand
CCCAGCATCGCCTGCACGGACCGCAGGTCGGCGCCGTGGTCCAAGAGGTGCGTCGCAAAGGAGTGCCGGAGCATGTGAGGAGAGATCGGTTTCACAATCCCGGCGGCCCTGGCCCTGGCCCGAAGCAGTTTCCAAAACCCCTGGCGCGTCAACTTCCCCCCGCGCCGGCTGACGAACACATGGCGCGACTCGCGGCCCTTGACCAACGCCCCACGGGCCGTTTCCAAGTAGGCGTCCATTTTTTTTCGCGCCGCATCGCCGAGGGGCACCACCCGCTGCTTCGCCCCTTTGCCGGACGCCAGGACATACCCCACAGCCAGATTCAGTTGCGAGAGTTCCACGTTCACCAGCTCGGACACCCGCAGCCCCGTGGCATAGAGCAGTTCCACCATCGCCGCATCACGAACGTCTTCGGGCCTCCCCTTGGGCGGACATTCGAGCAGCCTCAGCACCTCGCTCTGCGTCAGCACCCGCGGAAGCCTCACCCAGGGACGGGGTGTGCTCAAACTGAGCGTGGGGTTTTCGTGCGCGATCCGTTCCCGGCAGAGAAAACGAAAAAACCCTCGGATCGCCGCCAGGCACCGCGCGGTCGAGGCCGGCGAGAGGTTGGCCCGCTTGAGATGGGCAAGAAATTCGGAGAGGGTCCGCCGCGTCACCAGACCAGGCTCCCGAATATGCTTGAGCGCCAGGAAGTCCTGCAACTTCTGGAGATCGCGGCGGTAGGCCCCCTGGGTGTTTCGGGCCAGACCACCCTCCACACGCAACTCGGCTAGGTATCGGTCGATCAGATCATCCATCGCCATCGCCCACACAGACACTCAAGACAGATCGGGCCCGTCGATTATGCACGCTGACTATAGTCTCGAAGGGCCGCGAAAACAATAAGATGCGGGCTCCGGCAACCTTGACAGCCCAGCGCCTGGCCCCTATAGTAAACATCAATGTCATTCGGGTTGAGTATCCGATATGCCAGGAGAGAATGCCCATTTCAGTCTTCTCACAGCGATCAGCCTCGTTTCGGCCTTGGCTCATGCCTTGGCCATGCCTTCGCGTCATCTCTTGTTTGCCCATTAGCCTTCTGTTGCCGCTGTGCCTGGCCTTCCCCACCGCCTCGTACGCGGCTGATGCCCTGGTCCTGGCTGCCGCCACCGGCGCGGAACAAGCCGATGCCGAGAGCGTGCCCCCCGCACCGACGACCAAAAAATATTTCTTGAAAGATTCATCGAAAGATTCGTTGAGTCGCGCCAAAATCCTGATCGAGGCCCATCAGGAAGACGAGGCGGTCGCGCTGCTCAAAGGCGTCATGGCCACCTCCTCGCAGCCGCAGTCCCTGGCCCAGGCCTACCTCCTGATGGCCGAGGCACTGAGCGGCAAACAGGAATATGCCGAAGCCGTCAATTACCTGGAGCGTCTGCTGAGCGAATTTCCGAACTCCGACTTGACCGTCCGCGCGCGCCTCCTCTTGGGGGTCGCGCACACGCGTCTGGGCGATACCGATACCGCCCTCTCCATTCTGTCTGACGCACGCGGCCAGGCGGCCGACGTCGAGACGAAGCGGGCAGCGCTCTATCTCATCGGCGAAACCTACGCAGGCAAGAAGGACTCCCTGCGGGCGGTTCAGGCTTGGATCGAGGAACTGGCCCTCAGCCCGGAGGAGCAACGGAGCGAGCCCCGCGAGCGCATCCGCACCCTGGTGCAAGAGCAGGCGGACAAGAAAACGCTGTTGCAACTGCGCGACGCCTACCCAACCACGTTCCCCGGCGATCTGGTCTTGATCCGCCTGATCGAACTCCACACGAATCGCGGGGAAGAGCACCTGGCGGAGAAAAATATCCGCCTCTTCCTGACCCATTTTCCCACGCACGAATACGCGGCGGCCGCCGCGGAGCAGTTGAAGAGCTTCAAAGCGAAGGTCAAGTCCAGCCAATACGTCCTGGCTGCCGTACTGCCGACGTCCGGCCACCTGAGCGCGTTCGGCGCCGAGGCCTTGAACGGCGTCCGCCTCGC
>SCVQ01000470.1 GCA_004296865.1 Nitrospirota bacterium | reverse complement strand
AGACCTATCCGTTGAACCGCCGGCACAGCAAGGTGAAAGTCTCCGACTTTTCCGTTCCCTGGAAGCCCGGCGGGACGCTCCGTCGATTCCTGGGCACGCTCCCCGACATCCTCGCAGTCAAGACGTTGCGGGCCGTCGCCCAGGCCATCGCCCGCGCGCATCGGCGCGGCAAGCCGGTCATCGTCGGCATGGGCGCGCACGTGACCAAGGTGGGGTTGAACCCGATCCTGGTGGACCTGATGGAACGCGGGGTCGTCAGCGCCGTGGCGATGAACGGGGCCGTGATCATCCACGATTTCGAACTGGCCCTGATGGGACACACGTCGGAGGAAGTGGACGCCGAAATCGACTCCGGCCGCTTCGGGATGGCGGAGGAAACCGGCCGGATGTTGAACGAGGCCATCGTGCGGGGTACCGAGGACGGACAAGGGATCGGCGAGGCGGCCGGGCATTACATCAACCGCTACAAAGGACAGTTCCCCAACCGACACACCAGCATCCTGGCCACCGGCGCGAAGCTGGACATTCCGGTGACGGTCCACGTGGCGCTGGGGACTGACATCATCCACATGCACCCCGCCGCCGACGGGGCGGCCATCGGCGCCGGCTCCCTCCTGGATTTCCGAAGACTGGCGGCGGTCGTCGCGAGCATGGAGGGCGGCGTCTACCTCAACCTGGGCTCCGCCGTGATCCTTCCCGAAGTCTTCCTCAAAACCGTGACCCTGGGACGGAACCTGGGCCATGCGCTGACCGACATCACCACGGTCAACATGGACTTCCTGCCCCACTATCGCCCCATGACGAATGTGGTGCGGCGGCCCACCCAAAAAGGCGGGCGGGGCTACTCGCTCACCGGCCACCATGAGATCATGGTGCCGCTCTTGGCCGCGGCCATCGTCGAAGCCTTGGAGCGATGAGCAGGCGCCGGCCCGCCCCATCCTCCACGCCCGCCCTCACAACCGATGATCTCCAAACCCTCTGGGCCGACCTGAACGGTCGCTACTTCGACCACGCGCTGCCCCCGATCGAGATCGCCTGGAGCCGCCGCCTGACCGTCGCCGCCGGGATGTTTTCAAGCCGCGGCGGGCCGCGCGTGAACGATCCGGCCGCTTGCCGCCGGCTCATCAGACTGTCGGCCCCGCTGCTGCGCGAGCAACCGAATGCCGACCTCGTCGGCACCCTGGCTCATGAGATGATTCACCAATGGCAGTTCGACCTGCTCAAGCGGCGGCCGAATCACGGACCGGATTTTCGACGAAAGATGGACGAGATGAACCGCGACGGCCTCGGCATCACGGTCCGCCACAACTTGGAGGACGCGGTCCTGGCCCTGGCGAAGTACGCCTGGCGCTGTCTGGGGTGCGGGAAGATCTACCACAGACGGCGGCGCACGATCAGGCCGGGCCGCCACCGTTGCGGGTCCTGCCGGGGCTTGCTCAGGGAAACGGCGCCGACGGCACACCGCCCAACTGCCGCCCCGACGATGCCGCCGCCGCCGATCGTGCAGATGGAGCTGAATCTGGACGGTTGGTGACGACGCGGGAGACGCCGATCCTCCGGTTCAGCGTGAAGGCCGGACGGAATTCAGGAACGCCTCCACTTCCTTGATGACCACGTCTTTCTCCTCCGGACCCAGTTTGTCCCAATGTTCCCTGAGCGGCTCGAAGAATCGCCGGAGCGACGAATAGAGCGCGTAGACCTTGCTTCCCCGTTCGTCTCCAATGTCGGCCATAGGGTCCCTCCCTCGCAGCAAGCGCGGCCTTGCTAGGAATTCGCGAATCGTCCGGGTACAATAGCGCCGTGCGGAACAAGATCGCAAGCCGAGCGGATGTGCGCGG
>SCVQ01000469.1 GCA_004296865.1 Nitrospirota bacterium | reverse complement strand
GCTTGTTCAAGCCCGGCATGGTGGACGGATCGTAAGAAGCGAGCCAAGGGCAGGTCTACTTGGAGCAGTCCCCAAAACACCCCGGCCAGAGCGGCACAGGAGAGGCTGATGGCAACGTAATGCGTAATGCGTGATGCGTGGTGCGTGGTCGAGTCTGCGTTACTCATCACTCGTCACGTCTTCACGGAATCCAATCCGCGAGAAACACATTGAACTCTCCGCGCGAGGTCGTGTTGCGGTCGGACACCCAGACGACTTGCTTCCCATCCGGAGAGAACATCGGAAAACTGTTGAACCCTCCCGCAAACGTCACCTGCTCCAGACCGGTCCCGTCGTCGCCGATCAGGTAGAGATGAAACGAGTGTGGACGATCGGCCGGCTGTTCTGATGACCGGTCCGGCTGACGCTCGTGCTGATCGGAGGCAAAGATAATGCGCCTGCCGTCGGGATGAAAGAAGGGCGCGAAGTTGGACGCCCCGTTGGCGGTCACCTGACGCTGGCCGGTGCCGTCGGCATTCATGACGAAGATGCCCAGTTGGCCGGGCTCCACCAAACGTTGTGCCAGCAGGGCTTGATACTTCTCCAGCTCGGCCTGATCGCTGGGATGAGAGGCCCGGTAGACGATCCGCTGGCTGTCCGGCGAGAAGAAGGCGCCGCCATCGTAACCCACTTCCTTCGTGAGACGCCGGACATGGGCCCCGTCGAGGTCCATGGTGTAGATGTCCAGGTCACCGTCTCGGACCGAGGTAAAGACGATCGTCCTGCCGTCCGGTGAGACCGTGGCTTCAGCGTCATAGCCCGGCATCACGGTCAACCGTTGGACCTGCTGCCCGTCCAGCCGGACCGAGAAGATTTCGTAGTCGTCCAGCGCCCAGCGGTACTTCCCTTCCGTCTTGGGCTTCGGCGGGCAACTGGGGCTGACGAGGTGTGTGGAGGAATAGAGCACGCGCCGATCGCCGGGGAGAAAATAGCCGCAGGTCGTGGCGCCGACCCCCGTACTCGCAAGCCTGACCGCCCCGCTCTCCAGATCCATCACATACATCTGGTAGCACCCCAGGCCCTTGCCGCCGTCGGTCTTGCTCGTGGCCTGAGCTCGGTCCCTCCAATCGTTTGTGGACTGGAAAATCAGCTTCCGACCGGAAAACGAGAAATACGCCTCGGCGTTCTTGTTCCCAAACGTAAGTTGGCGGATATTCGCCAAGTGACGTTCGGCTTGTTCCGCCTTCACCGACCGGACGAACGTGGACTCGGCCGGGATAAAAAACAGGGTCAGAAGAACCACGACAACTGCAAATTTACGGCGCATCAACCACTACCTCCCCCTCATCCCGTGACGGCGCAAAATCACCCCGCGCCACCACGGCCCCCTCGTTAAACACCAGATAACTTTGCCATCCGTAGAAGAACAGCAGGCGCGCCACCTTGCCCACCGCCTGAGGCGTCAGGCCGTAGAACATCGTCGCCACCTCACCGGACCGATCCGGCCGGCGACAGGAGACCAGCAAGGCCGCGCCGGTTCCTTCATAAGTTGTGTCCCCCACGGTGAATCGATTCGGTTCGAGACGGACCCCCTTGCCGCAGGCTTGGGCCACCCAGCCGGCCGCGCGATTCTTGCCCGGGCCGCCCAAGACTAACACAGAGCCACCCGGCAAGACCGCATCCTGGTCGGAGCTCTTCACGATATCCGGCTCACGCGAGGCGATCTGGCCGGCCAGTTCCACGTAGGGGGCACGTTCCGCCTCCGTCCCATCACTGGGTAAGACCAGGGACCGTTGCCGGTCCGTGATGAAGAGGTTTAGCATGGGAGGGACTTCATCGCGGGAGAGCCGTCGAAACGAGTCGAACGCCGGATCGATCGTGACGCTGATCGGCTTGGCCGGCACAACAACGGTGGCCGTCTGCTCAACCGACTCCATCGGCACGAGAGCGACCTGCGTCTGCCCTCCCGCCATCTTCACCGAGACAGGAAGGCGAAGCCGATACGGTCCCCCCTCTTGCGTCATGCGCACCGTGACGGTGTAGTCACCGGCCAAAGAGGCCGAACCCTGCGTCACGGCCTCCACAATCTTCAGACTGGGAGCCCCGGCTCGTTCCACCCATTGTTCAAAGAACCACCGAAGGTCGCGTCCCGTCGCGTCAGAAAAGACCCGCTCGACGTCCCGCCAGGTCCCATACCTGCCGCCGTAGTCGGCGACCAGCTTCCGGAGCCCGCCCCAAAAGGCCTCTTCCCCGACCTCGCGCCGGAGCATATGAAAGACCATGGCCGCTTTTTGATAGCCAATGGCGTTGTCCTTCTGATCGACCTTCTGCTGAAATTGCCCGACCGGATAGTCGTCCTCCGATCTCACGTACACGGCATAACCCAGCACCATCATGCGCCGCTGGTCGCGAGCTTGCTCGGAGCGTCCCACATGCTCGTCATAATAATAGTTGGCGAGGTAGGTCGTCAGTCCTTCCACCCAATTCCCCGCTTGCACGTCATTGAACACCCAATTCCCGAACCACGAATGGACGATCTCGTGCCCCAGGGCATAGGGCTGGGTGTAATGGCGCTTTACGACTCCGCTCCCGAGCAAGGTGAAGGAGGGCATGCCGAGCCCGCTGGCAAAAAAATTTTCCACCACGGCGAACTTCGGAAAGGGATACGGTCCCAAGAGTTTCGTATAGGCATCCAGATACCGGACCGAGGCGTCCAGATATTCCTCGGCCAGTGTTGCGTCCTCCGGAAACAGGTAGGTCGCAACTTCGATCCGATTTCCTGTGGCATCACGCCAGTCCCGCCGGTTGACCGTGAAGCGGTTCGCCACCACCGTGAGGGCCTCTGTTTTGGCGGACACGTCCCATTCCGTCGTCGAGGCTGCCGTCAAGGTTGAGGGCCGGCCGGTCCTTCGAACCTCCCTGCCGTGCGTCACCGCCTGCCAGCCTTCAGGGGTCGTGACCGCCACTCGAAAGGTCGCCAGCGATCCGGCTTGGTCTGGATACCACCGGGTTTCCCCGCTCAGGTAGATCCCCTCGTTTCCAATGTGCCCCGCCGTTTCGCTCGGCGTCACGAACCGCAGGTGGCGGGACTCGCGCGGCGGATCGTTGATCGTTCCTTCATAGTCCCACTCCAGGGTCAGAATTTGTCCGGGCAACGCCTCCCCGTTCACATGGACCGTGACACATCGCACCGCCTCTTGGCCACCGGCATCGCGGCCCTGCCCCGGCTCCGTCACAAATGAGAGGGGATGCGATTGAGACCCGCTCTGCCGACGCACAGAAGTCACGCGCAGCCCGGCATTGAGCAGAACGGACACCTGATCGAGCTGAGGCGTCAGCACCTTGAGTGTGAGGCGATCGGTCGCTTTGAGTTCATGGCGATCGGGGAAGAGTGCCAGGCTGAGATCGTGGGACAGAATCTCAACCGTCCGGTGATCGGGCAGAGAGAGCGATGAGCCGGCAACCGCCTCGCCGGGGACACAGAAAAGACCCGACAGTCCCCCCGCAAGAACACAGGCCCGAACGATTCCGACAAACGGCACGGTCCACCTGTGCTGAATCCTGGCGGCGGCGGGGAGGCAAAACACTTGGCAGCCTCTACGCCGGCTCGAACAAGGCGTCGACGAATTCCCGGGCGTGAAAATCCTGCAGATCCTCCACCGCCTCCCCCACGCCGATCAACCGGACCGGAATCTTCAACTCCTCGGCAATGGCCACCACGATGCCCCCGCGGGCGGTCCCGTCCAGCTTCGTCAAGACAATCCCGGTCACCCCGACCGCGTCGTTGAACAGTCTGGCCTGGGACAGGGCGTTCTGCCCCACCGTCGCGTCCACCACCAGCAGCACCTCGTGCGGCGCGCCGGGCAACTCGCGGGCCAAGACCCGTTTCATTTTTTTTAGTTCGTCCATCAAATTGGCCTTGGTGTGGAGGCGGCCGGCCGTATCGATCAGCACCACGTCGGCGGCGCGGGCCTTGGCCGCAGACAGCCCGTCGAACACCACGGCCGAGGGATCCGCCCCTTGATGATGTCGGACGACGTCCACCCCCACCCGCTTGCCCCAGGCTTCCAGTTGCTCAATCGCGGCGGCGCGGAACGTGTCCGCGGCCACCAGCAACGGCGCCTTTCCGCCCTGCCGCAATCGCTGCGCCAGCTTGGCCACCGTCGTGGTTTTCCCCACACCGTTCACCCCGACCGCCAGGATCACGTAGGGCTTCGACCCTTGTTCGATCAGGCGCTCGACCGGCGGCCCTTCGCACCCGCGAAGCTGGGCCTGGATCGTGTCCTTCAAGGCCAGCAGGAGGCGCCGGCTCGGATCCGATGCGTCGAAGTCGCGCCGGCGCAACTCGGTCTGCACGCGCTCCATGAGGCGCTGCACCGTATGGACCCCGAGATCGGCTGTGATCAGCGCCGCTTCCAGCTCGTCCAGCGCCGCCGGGTCCGGCCCGCGGCCGATCAGACGGTCCAGCGACCCCCGGACCGCATCGCGGGTCTTCGCCAAGCCCTGACTGAGTCGTTGTAACCAGCTCATCGGTTCGTGATGCGTGATAAGTGATGCATGATCCCTGATGAGTGAAAGCGTTGTTTACTCATGCCGCATCACCCCTCACGTCTTACTAGCTTCGGCAACGGCTCCAGCCTTCGCAAAATGGCCCGTTCTTTCCGTCGCATCCGCATGGCCTCACGCTCCCCCCGCTCGTGGTCATACCCGAACAGATGCAGGATGCCGTGGACCAAGAGGACGGCCAGTTCATGGTCCAGAGAATGGCCGCCGGCCTTGGCTTGACGGGCAGCCTGTGGGAGTGCGATCACGACATCGCCCAGGAGGGAGGAGGCGGGTCCGTCGGCTTCCCGCATCGGAAAGGCCAAGACATCGGTGGTCTTGTCCTTGCGGCGGTACTCGCAGTTCAAGCGCCGCATCCGGCGATCCCCGACCAGCAGGAGGCTGAGTTCGGCGTCCGGGTCACCGGCAGCGGCAACGACGGCCTGCGCCAGCGTTTCGATCCGCGCCCGAAAGAGACGCACCAGGCTGAGCCGGCACCGCACCAGCACCGGCATCAGTGCGGCTGTCCCGCATCGCCTTCCCCGTGGGGATCGACGGGGCGAGGCCTGGGCCACCGCTTCACGCCTCGCCCCCCGGGACGAGGCGCCTGCGCGCGGGCCGAAGCCGGACCGGACCGGACCGGATCATGCCGGTCATAGGCCTTGATGATCTCCTGGACCAACCGGTGGCGCACGACATCCTGTTCGTTGAAGTACACGAACTCGATGCCGGGAATCTCCTGCAAAATGTCGCGCACTTCGATGAGACCCGAGCGTCGGTCGGACGGCAGGTCCACTTGCGTAATGTCGCCGGTGATCACCGCCTTGGAATTGAAGCCCAGCCGGGTCAGAAACATCTTCATCTGCTCGGTGGTCGCGTTCTGCGCTTCGTCCAGGATCACGAACGAATCGTTGAGCGTGCGGCCGCGCATGAAGGCCAGGGGCGCGATCTCGATCTCGCCGCGCTCCACCAAGCGGTTCGCCCGCTCCATCTCCATCATGTCGTAGAGCGCGTCATAGAGGGGCCGGAGGTAGGGATTGATCTTGTCGTACATGTCCCCGGGCAGAAACCCGAGTTTTTCTCCGGCTTCGACGGCCGGACGGGCGAGGATGATGCGGCTGACCTCCTTCTTGGTCAGCGCGGCCACCGCCATGGCCATGGCCAGGTAGGTCTTTCCCGTCCCGGCCGGGCCGATCCCGATGACGATGTCGAATTTCTGAATCGCCTCCAGGTAGGCCTTCTGGGCGGCCGACTTGGGCATGACAAAACGCTTTTTGGTTGCGATGGGAACGGTGCCGAGGAGGAGTTCTTTCAGCGGGACGTCCGTCGAGCCTCGCGCCGCCTTGAGCGCCACCGCCACGTCGTCGGCCCTGAGCTCGTACCCCTCGGCGGTCAAGGAGGCCAGCTCGGTCAAGACCCGTTCCGCCTTTCGAACGGCATCCGGGGCGCCGGCCAGTCCCAGTTCGTCTCCCCTTGCCCCGATCCGCACCCCAAGCTCATCCTCGATCATCTTGAGGTGCAGGTCGCGAGAGCCGAACAGGCTCGCGGTGTTGGTTCCTTCTCGAAACTTGATCTTGCGCACGCCTGGTCTACGAGGACCCTCCGAAAAAAATTGATTCCTTGACGATTGAACGATTGACGAATTGCGTATCCACACATCTTCGAATCGACAATCCGACAATCGCAGATAATCGTCAATTCTTTACGGGGGCATTCTACCAGACCGCCGAAGATGCCAGCAAGTAGGAGGAATTGAATCATTGAGAATTACACGGCATTGACGATTGCCATGATTTCCCCAATCCGCCAATCCCTCAATCGTCAATCTATCGATCGTCAATTCTTCTCGGGAGTCAGAGCAAATTCCTGAAAGGCATATCCCTCGCGGTTATCGTGTACGGAGACGCGGACCCGGTGAGTCTCCCTCCTGCCGGCCATAATCCGCCATTCGATGCGGCCGGTATTTGTATCGATCGTCATGCCGGGTGGCGCGCCGTCGAGCCCATAGGTCAGCGGATCGCCTTCCGGATCGGTGGCCTTGACGGCGTATTGATACCGCCCCGCGTCGATCGCCGTGGGAGGGACGGACGTGATCGTCGGAGGGCTGTTGGCAATCGCAATCGGCTCGGAGAACCTCGCCTGTCCCGCGCCGGCGGCATCGAAAGGCGTCACTTCCACCACGATCAGGTCGTCCCGCACCCACCCGACCGTCTCCAGTTCGCCGGCCTCTCCTTCCGAGACGAGCTGGTTGTTGCGCCACCACCGAAACTTGTAGCGGATGGGATCCTGATCCGCATCAGCCCCCTCCACTTGCGCGCGCAGACGGTCTCCCGCCCGCACCTGGCTCGGCGCGAGCACGACGCGGACCACTTCGGGCGGGGTATTGCCGACCACCACCGGATCGGTGCGATACGGTACCCCCTCAACCTTTCCGTCAAACGGGACCACGTCCACGGCAAGGAGGTCGCCACGTTTCGCCAAGCGCGGATTCAGTGTGGACTGGGTCTGCCCCTCAATCCGATCGCCGTTGACCAACCAGTGATAACGAAATGTCAGCGGGTCCCCGTCCATATCCTCCCCATCCACCTGAACTAGGATCGAGCCGTTGAGAAGCACCGGATTGGGTGCGATACGAGCGGATCGCACGGAGGGGGCACGATTGGGCTGTCCACCGGCCGGGCCGGCCAATGGGGGTGCCGAGGCGGCCCGCTCAGACCGCTCCGCCTCGCCTTGAGACGAGCGTTCCGTGCAGCCGACAAGAACAACCAGGGCAAGCGACCAGAGGCAAGAGGCCAGAGGCAAGAGGATGGCCTTTCTCATGCCTGACGCCTCACGTTGCGCACCTCACACGTGGTCAGTCGCGCTGATTGATCCATGAGACGTAGCGGCTCCAGGACGACAGCGCCGGCTTGCTGCACAACTGGTTCATCGCGCCAGTGCTGGCCTGGCTGATCAGAGTCGTCCGGCCCGTGCAGCCGGATCCGCTGGCCGAGCCGAAAGATCCCGTTCCCTGCGCGCCGATCTGGACCGCCATCTGGGACGGCAGCCCGGCCCCCAGCCCCATGGCCCGGCTCACGCAAGTGGAGGCCCCGGCGCAAGCGGCATTGCTGACTCCACCGCCGGTGCCCGTATAGGTCCCGATCACCGGTTCTTTGTTGGCGCTGCCTGTTTTATAGAAAAGCGCATAGACGTTCCCCGTGCCTCCCGAGCTACAGATATCGCTTGATGGCGTGAAGGTCGTGAAGAAAACCGTCCCTCCCAAAATTACCGGAGGGCTCAACGACCGTTCGCCCGAGGTCGGCAAGGTCGTGTACCACCCATCCATGCTCTGCACCATCCCTTCCAGTGTCGTCGTGGCGGTGCCGGAGAAGGTGGTCACGCCGGCAATGCCTGACACCTGGTTGGTGCCGGCTGCGCAAGTCGTGCAGACGGTCACGGCTGACACGTTCAGGAGGTTGTTTTTTTGGCAACTGGTGACGCTCGACTGGGCACACCCGCCCGTCACCACGGGGTCCTTCACCCCGAAGAAATATTGGGTGTCCGTGTTGGTCTTGTCGGACGTGCTGTAAAAACGCCCGGTGCCGAAAAACACCCAAAGCCTGTTGGCATCATCGGCCGTCACGGTGGGCGCCGCCGAGATCGGCCCGACCAGCGTGGTCCCGCCGGTGGGAAACGTCGCCAGCAGGACGGTCGGAGCCCGATTCGCCCCCGAGACGATCCCCCAAGCCGAGGGACCCACCGTGACGCCGAACGGGAACGTGCCCCCGGTCGTCAGACGGTATAGTTTCCCGGCCCAACTCGGATTATTTCCGTTGTTGATGACGTTGCCCAGATACGCCGCATCCACCCGGAAATCCAGGTCCGCATCCAGCGCAACCGCGTCCCCCATGAAGGAATTCGGATCGCTCGTGGGAAACGAAGACACGAGGCTGGCCCCAGTGGCAGGATCTTTCGGACCGGCTGCCAGATCGACGACAAAAATTTTGCCGGTCTGGCTGCTGCTCCCGCCATAGCCGGTCGGACCGGAACCCACAAGCATGAACCACTTCGCATCGCTGTTGTCGGTCTTGCAACCGGGGGTCGAGCAGGCCGGCTTCACGCGCAGTACGGCCGGATAGCTGGTCGAGAGTCCCAGGGTGGAATCGGTGAAACTCCACAGGAGCACCGGACTCTTGTCCGGATTGGTGATATCCAACACGAAATAGGCGGTGTAGAAGGTGCGTGTCTGCACACCGCTGCCGAAATCGGCCGTTACGGTCATGGGAGGCGCGCCGGTGCTCGACACGCAGGCTCCGCAACTGCCGCCCATCCGCATCCCTCCGATCAGGATCGTCCCCCAGCCGTTCGGATGGTCCGCATCCGGGGTGAAAATCCGGACATCCGTCACCTTCGGCTTCAAATCGACATAGTAGACGTGGGTGTACCCGCTCTGCGTCAGCCACTGCAAATGCGGAAGGAGTTGATACGGAATGAACCCCCAGAGCTCCTGCCCCAGCAGCGCCCCGCCGCTGTTGTCTGCGGCGGTGCGGGTGAAGTAGCCATGTTCCGTGGCGCCAGGCGTGTTGGGGTCGTCGCCCTTGTGATAAAACCCGCCGTTGAACGCATGGAGCATCCCGTCGTTGGCCCCCACGTAGGCCACCTGGCGGCGGCTCTTATACTGCTGGAAGAATGCCGTATAACTGGCATCCCCGTAAATCACGTCAAACCGCTCCTTGGGAGCCCCGACCACGGTGGGCGTGGCATTGATCGGATCGCCCATCTTCCAGACCTGCAAGGCGCTCGCCCCGGCGTCATCCGTGACCGTCAACTGCCGGTCCCGCAGGCCGGTCACCTGGCTGCCGCGAACGAAGTTGACGATGTTATCGGCCGTATACGGAGCAGCCCCGGCCCGCAAATAGGGGGCCAGGGTCGCCGAGTTGGCGGTGGTGAAGGGAATCTGCTCCCCTGCATCCACGATGCCGTTGTTGTTGATGTCCACCCAGGTCAGGATGGTCCGAGCGGAGGGGGAGGTCAGGGCCAGCCGACGGCCCGCTTCCCAGATGGGTTTGATCTCCTTGAGCCCCACCGTCGCGGGAGTCGCAGGGCCGTTGGATTTTCCGTCGCCGTCGGAATCCACAAACCGATCCACCAGCACATTGCCGCTATTGCTGTCGTATCGAGTCCGGATGATGATGTCGTTCTGGTAAATGAGTTTTCCATCCCCATCGGTGTCTTCCCGGACATTCCCGAACTCGTCGATGAAGAGCCCCTGCGTGTACCCGGTCCACGCCACGGAGTTCAGCCCCTCGTATTGGAGCGGGAAAAAATACGCCTGATAGAGCGAGCCGTCGCCGGTGGACGACGTGGCCAGCACCGAGACCGAGGTCCCCGACGCGCTGCGCTGGAGGATGCTGGTGATAGCGGCCATCAGACGCTCTTGCAGCTTGCTGGCATCGGTCGCCTCAAAGTAGTTGTCGGGGATGCCGTCACTCCCCCGAGCCCCGGTCTGGTTGTTGACCTGATCCCACTCCTGCTGCAGGTCCGGGAGGTTGTTCCCGTTCAGATCGGTGAACCCGCCGACCTTCGCCGCATCTTTCAGCAGATTCCCCCCCGTGCCGAAAGCAAAAAACGCATAGACCGTGAGATTCTGCATGCCGGGCAGATCCTGCCCCGTACCAAGGACCGGCACGGTGGCCTGTCGCAAATCAGTGATGTGGGCAAAATAGGCCACGTCGTCCAAATAGTGAGACCCGTTCGCCACACAGGAATCCGACGTGGCACCTCCAAAGTAGGCCGAACAGTTATCGTGGTGGTCCGTTAAGCTGTTGTGGAAGGTTGAAGAGGTATTGGAGTGACTGCTGA
The DNA here is from genome assembly GCA_004296865.1 of Nitrospirota bacterium. Classification (GTDB taxonomy): domain Bacteria; phylum Nitrospirota; class Nitrospiria; order Nitrospirales; family Nitrospiraceae; genus SCVQ01. The sequence continues at coordinate 4,314 of SCVQ01000469.1, read as the reverse complement.
GCGTGCCGGTACATCCGCTTGCACCGGCGCAATGATCGCTTGTGCCATGGTTGGCTGCCGTATGGGCATAGTCTTGCAGGCTGGCTGGAATGTCCTTGTCCTGCGTCGGCTGCCCATCGGTAAAGATGAGGACAAAGCTCTTGCAGCAGTTGACGTACTGAGACGTGTCGGTCCAACCCGGCTTCAGGAAATAATAGGGATCTTGATTCGTCACGTTGTACGTGTAATCAGATCCCGCGAAGGCCGGCGGCACCTGGGCAAAGTACCGTGTGGCCTCGTAGAGCGATTCTGCCAGCGGGGTCCAGGCGGAGGGCGTCGTATTCTCGATGGCCGTGACCATGCTGGTGACAGTCCCGCCCACATTGTTAAGGACTACGCCCCCATCGGTCGTGGTCGTATTATTGGCTCCGCTATTGAACTCCATGAGCCCAAACCGGGCCTTACTGCCCACCTGCTGAATGATCCCGGTGGGATTCACGGGAACATTGGCTTGAATCTGCCATTGGGAAGGACAGGTCGAATTCCCGCTGGGCTGGGTGCTCGAGCTGGATACACAGAAGCTGCCCTTGAGGGTACTGATGCTTCCCATGCTGTGGAAGTACACGTTGCCGGACCCCGGGATCAGAGAGGACGGCATCAGCCCCGCCGCCTGGGCCGCCGTGATCGACTGGGTTTGGTCCGCGCAGCAGGCCGCGTTGGAAAACGTCGATTGGCCCGCCAGTCTGGTGCAGGTGCCCTGCGCGGACCGCCCTCCCGCCGTGCACTGCCCCCCCAGCATGACCACTTTCACAATATCGATCTCGCGCATCGACACATAGTTCAGCAGATTTCCATCCCAGGGGTAGGACGCGGAGCAGGGCTTTGTGCTGGGAGATGGGTTCGGCTGAAATACGTTGCTTCCATACGTATAACACTGCGTCGAATCGAAAATGCCGGAATACGTGTAGGTCGGATCGAAGGCGGCCGTATACGCCATTCTGTTCATGCTGCCGGAGTTGTCCAGCAGGAGCAGAATATTAGGTGGCACGGCGGCAGTGGTAAAGGGCGGGCTTGCGGTGTAGTCGGCCAGGACCTGGGCATGGACATCGCTCGTCCACGGCAGTCCACCGATCAGCATCAATGTCACGATTGCGATTACGGTGATGGTCCGGCGTCTCATGGCTGTTCTCCTTCATCCCTACTCACCCCGGCGGAAAAAACAGGACCGGAGCGATTCGACTCAACCGCGTCACGCTTATCTCGGCAGAATGATGACAATCTGGTCAATCTGATCCGCGCTGCCCCGACTCAGGTGGAACTTGACCAGGGTGCCCGGGACTAGGTCCTTCTCGCCCTTCGTTCGCCCCTCATCATCTTTGATGACGGCCTCCGAGGACAGGGAATAACCCTGGCCGCTGATGGAGATGGTACGGCCTTGTTTGTCCGTCACCTCACCCGACTGAAAGCCGGCCGTCGCAGAAGAGTCAGAGGATTGGGCCCAACCCACGCCGCCCACGATCAGGGCGCTGCCGAACACCAGCACCACAAGGGTCACCCACAAGACTACCCCCAACCAACTTGCAGTCCCTGCTTGCTGTTCCGTCCGATTCTCGCCACTAGTCTTTCCGTTTGCCATGATGTGCCCTCACCTATATTTTTCTCTGACACGATTCACCGGTGCTCGTGCAGACATAGACCGCTGTGACCCGGCTTTTGGTACTCGTAGCCGCATTTGTGGCGGAGCAGTCAACACGGTAATAAATATCGACCCCGCCGCTGGCGGCGCCGCCCGCCGTCCCTTCATAGCCCCCCGCAAACTGCAGCGAGCCACCCGTTTTGCCCACGACGTAGAGCCGGTCGATGTCCCCGCGCACCGTGAACGTATTCACCGTCGCCACCGTATTCGGGGCGGTGTCGGCCGCATCGGGGTTGTTATCGGACTGACCCATGATTTCCTGCTCCAGGGTCGTCGCATTGCCGGCCGGCACCGGTCCCGCCGGCACGGCATTGTCCAGGAAAGAAGCCGACAACGTGCCATTATCGATGGTCTGCTGAATGACGTTCACGGCGGTCCCCATACAGGCCTCAGCGGCGCTGGTCCCCGACTCGGTGGTCCGGACATAGCCGGCCATCCGATTCTCCACACCGGTCACCGTGATGGCCACGATGCCGACGATCGTCAGAATCACCATCAGCAGCAGGACGGTGAGCAATGCCACCCCCCGCTCGGACGTGAGGCGTGAGGCGTAATCGGTCTCATCACTCATGGCTCATCATCCCCTCACGGTCGCTCACAGTCCCAAGTTTCTGACCTGCACGGTTCTGGTCAGGAGCCGGCGCCGGCTCTGTTGGTACGTCCCCAGCGAGAATCCCTGGTTGTTTGTCGGATTATGGTCCTCCGCCACGATCGGCGCAGTGCTGCTCCATTTCTGGTCGTTGTGCGTTTGCATGGCCACGATGCTGATACGGACCAGGCGGATCGTGTCGGGGGTCATCGGGGAAGTCGTCCAGGTGCTGTTGGAGATAAAATCCGCCGCGTCGAAGGTATTCGACGCGTTCTGGTCGTCGATCACGCCGTCCGACGCCGTTCCATTGCACCCGTCGCAGGCATAAGCGATCTGGAGGTCCTCGATCCCTTCCGCGATGGCGACCCCGCCACGGAGCAGGCAGGGCGCACTGCCGGCACAGGCCGCAGTGGTGGTGCCGATGGCGTAGGTGATGCACCGGAGCCAGAACACCGGCGTGCCGGCAGGAAACACGGTGGGCGCGCCGACCGTGTTCCCCAGCGTCAGCACATCGCCGGCGAGGCCGCTCACGGTGCCAGGCAAGGCCCCGTTGATCGAGACGGCCGCGCCGACGCCGAATCCATCCGGAGTCATGGCCGCAACAGCCCCGCTTTGAAGCGTGATCGCGTTGGCGGTCGGCCCGCCGGTGACCTGAGCGGCCAACGTCGAGAGCAGAGTCGGCACGACGACGGACACCGAGTCCGGCCCCACGTCGGCTCCACCCGGCGTGTTATCCGCCGGCACGATCGCGCTGGCGCAATTGCCCACAGGTCCGCTCATGCCGAACCCCGCCGTCTTGAGATCTTGCGTCAGCAGTTCCATGGCCACCCGCGCGCTCTGTTGCATCTCGGCGGTCTGGCTGTTGGTGGACGCGGCCTTCTGGCTGCCGTTGAGCACGGTGTAGCCGGCCCCCATGACCACCATGGCGATAGCCGCGCCGAACATAAGTTCGACCAGAGTGGCCCCGCGTTCGCGAACCGTAACGGGTGACACGTGACGCGTGGCGCGTGACGCGCTCACATAGCAACCTCCGACTTCTCGCGACCCGTCACTCATCACTCGTCACCGTTCACTATTCAGGCGCGACGACGGTGCTCACGACCAGCGTCCTAGTCCTGATCGTACTGCTCCAGTTGACCTGGACCGTCACCTGACTCTGGTTGAGCGACGGCACGGTCGGCCCCGTCGCCGACACCGTGACCACCCCCCGGACATTGCGCAAGCCCGATGCGGCCAGCCTGGCGCTCCACTGATCGTAATCTCCCCTAGCCATCGGCTGCGTGGCCGGCGGCCTGGTCGCGCTGTTCAACGTATCGATCCCCGAATTGAGCGCCCCGTTGTACGCCGTCACGTTCTGCCGATTGAACTGGATGCGCTCTATCACGTCGGACGCCAAGTTTGTCGCCAGACTGATCTCGTTGGCGTCCACGTTCCGGCCGAGCGACATCTCGACCATGCCCGCAATCGCGAGCAGCCCCACCGTCAGCAGCAGCATCGCCAACATGACCTCGATCAGCGTGAAGCCGCCCTGACTAACGGGAGTTTTTAGTTTTGATCGCTTGGTGTTGAGTTTTCCTGGTCTCATCACTCAAAATTCAAACCTCACAACTCACAACTCTCTAGGGGCAGGGAGAGACCGTGCACCAGCGCGTCTTCCCGGCCGGCGTGATTTGAATCTCAAACGTCACGCCCTTACTGTTGGTCAACTGGATCGTCTGGGTTGTCGCCCCCCCTCCAACCCGCAGGCCCAATGAGTTAAACTGGACCTGCGGCACGCCTCCGAACCCCGTCACCTGACCGGGCATGACCTGGGTCGGAATCACACAGAGGCTCTGATTGGCCAAGCACCCTGCGGAGGTATTGGCTGGGTCGGTGAATGTTGCCGTGACCCGGTTGTTGACCACCGCCAGTGTGGCGGTGACGGTAGTATTTCGGTTCATCGCGGTCATCCTCGCCAGGTTCAGATTGCCGTGCAGTCCCAGCAACGCATCTTTGAGCTGGGCTCGGTCAATCCATGCGATGAAATTAGGAACGGCCACTGCGGCGACGA
>SCVQ01000468.1 GCA_004296865.1 Nitrospirota bacterium | reverse complement strand
GGCAAGGGCAAGGGATGGGCGGCAGCAATACAACCTGGATCTATGAACAGTTTCTTGCGTTTGCAAAAGAGCTTTCGGTGCTGGTGGTCCGCGCGCAGGACGGAGCGCAGCGACTCTATCCCACGGTTGAAAATGTGCACGAAGCCGGCATTCTGAGAACCACCCGCGTTCCGGCCGACGTGGAGCCGGGCATAGCCGAACTGGCCGGGACTCTGGCTGGTTCAGTGGTCGAAGCGCTGGAAGGAGTGGGAGTCTTTTGCGTAGAGCTGTTCCTGATGCCGGATGGCCGCTTGTTCATCAACGAGGTGGCGCCGCGGCCGCATAATTCCGGACATTACACCTTGGATGCCTGCACGGTCTCTCAATTTGAGCAGCAGGTCAGGGCTGTCTGTGGTCTCCCGCTCGGCGAAGTCAGATTGCTCAGCCCGGCGGTCATGGTCAACCTGATCGGCGAGGACTTCACCCGTGCCAGCACTGGCGATGGACTGACGCACCTGCTGCGCCAACCTGGAGCCAAGCTGCATCTGTATGGGAAAAAGTCAGTTCGTCCAGACCGCAAAATGGGCCACGTGACGTTCCTAGCCGAAAAACCGGAACACGCCTGGGAAGCGGCTGTGGCGTTGAGAAAGACTTTGGAGAGATAGCAGGAGACGCTGAGGTGGGTCGGCCCCACGCGCCTAGCGTCACCACTCGGAACGTCGCCAGGATCGATTTCTGGCCGGGGCGAAGAAGCGGACATCGGGACGTTTAAAGAGACCGATCAGGGCCATGCCGGCGAGGAACCCGCCGATGTGCGCGAAGAAGGCTACGCCTGCTCCTTCCCGTCCCAGGCTCATCCCGCCACTCAACAGTTGCAGCACGAACCAGAATCCCAGCACGAAGCCGGCCGGCACGTACATCATGCGGGTGAACATCCCCAACGGAATCAGCACGAGTACCTGAGCGCGCGGGAACAGCAGCAGGTAGGCGCCGAGTACGCCGGAAATCGCCCCGCTGGCACCGACCATCGGGACGATGGAAGAGGGGGCGGTGACGGCGTGGCTGAGGGCTGCGAGGATGCCGCAGGTGACGTAGAAGATCACGAACTTCACGTGCCCCATCACGTCCTCGACGTTGTTGCCGAAGATCCAGAGATACAGCATGTTGCCGATCAGGTGCATCCAGCCTCCATGCAGGAACATGCTGGTCAGGAGACTGACGAAGGCCGGCAATCCCGCTGCTTCGGGAGGGATTGCGGCCGGCTGTCCGAAGACCACGGCGGGGATGGCGCCGTAGTGAAAGACAAAGGCCTCGCCTTGTTCGTTGGGGAGTGAAACTTGATAGAAGAAGACCAGGGCGCAGGCGATGATGAAGGCGATCGTGACGACGGGAGTGATCTCGGTCGGGTTATCGTCGTGGAGGGGAATCATAAGGACGGTGACGCATGATGTGTGACGCGTGATGAGGGCCGGAGACGCGGAATATCTTCTCGCAACGAGTCACTCGTCACTTGTCACGGGGTTTTTGCGTCAGCGGCGCCAAGGGGCCCGGGCTGTCTAGCGCCAGGGGCACGGAAAATCCGGCGGCGTGGGTGTGGCCCCCTCCGCCGTGGGAGATGGCGATCGCCCCGACATCGGCGCCGTCAGCGGTCGAGCGGAGGCTGTAGTACCGGCGGCCATCCCGATCGTGCCAGATGATGCAGAAGGGATGCCCTTTGGACAGGCGCTCGCCGACTTGGCTGGTCAGCACGGCGCTGTATACCACCGGCACGGTCTTGCCGTGAAAGGACACGAGTACGGCTGCCGCGGCGATTTTTCCGACCAACTCGTTCTCGTAACGCAGGATCGCCCGGCCTTCCGCCTCCAAGGTTTTCCGGCGGAGTCTGTCCCAGACGTTGAAGTCGTGGGGGTATGAGGCCAGAGCAGCGCTGATCTCACGGCTGGACGGCAAGGCCCAGGTCCAGAGGTCCTTGTCTTGCACGTATTGGAGCAACCACGGAGGCGGTTCTTCGTGAGCCCATTCCCAGGCCAGTATGGCTCCGGATTTTTTCTGGTCGAAATAGACATAGGGGAGGCCGGCCAGCTCCTGCTGCGCCGTGATGTGATGATCCAGCACGAGCACACTGGCGGCGTTGCGGCTGATGGCTTCCAATGCGGCGCGCTCGTAACTGAAGTCTACGATGAGGACATGACGGTCGGCCAGGCCGTCGGGCGGAGGCGTGCCGTGTTTGACGGGGATGAACCGGGCCGAGGGAACCCGTTTCCAAAGAGCCCAAGCGGCCCCGAACCCATCGGTGCAGTCCGCATGGTACAAAACCACGTTGGGGAGTTGTGCCGGATGGTGTGGGTGCGCCCGGTTCATAGATAACGTAAATAGCATACCACGATTGTCTAACGAACAACAGCCATTTGAGATTCGAGATTAGGAAAGGCAAATCGAAAAATCAAAACCAAAAAATGGTGAAGCCTTGCTTGTCAAATCCCGCTCCCCTGATTACACTGAGGCAGTGGGCGGCATGACTGTGGCGTTTGAGGAAGACATGGCGACGGTTGACCAGGAGTTTTTCAGGCGGGTAGCGCGGATTCCGCATCACGGGTTGGGCCTGTCCGTGGATGTGTATACTCCTGACCTCTTCGATCTGCTGGATGCCCTTGCTGAAGGGGGAGCCGGTGGTCGGGGGCTTGACTGCGACTACCTGGAAATTTTCAAGGCGGCCCTTCCGGCGTTGGCCGATGTGCGGCGACGTCTGCCGAATACGCTGCTGGAATATCATGCCGAAGGTCTGTGGATCACACAACCGGATCTGGAGACCAGGTACCCGTTCGAGGCCGAACTGGCCGCCGCCGCCGCGCATCTGCGGACGCTCGGCAGCCATTGGATGAATCATGAGTGCGCGGCCAAGCAGATGGCCGGCTATTCCTTCGGGACCTATCTGCCGCCCTTGTTTACCCGTGCCAGCGCAGCGGTCACGGCCCGACACATCGGGCTCGTGCAGCATCGGTTTGACGGGGAGAGTCGGAGCCCCGGGCGGTATGGCCCCCTGTTCCTGCTCGAACTGCCCCCCTTGACCTATTTCGGGTTCGGTGATGTGTCGGTGGCGGATTTTTTCCGTTTTGTGACGGAGGCCACACCCTGCGGCCTGGTCTTGGATCTCGGCCATCTCTGGACGGTCTATCGGTATTCCGATGCGTGGCGAGACCGCGATCTTCGCGAGTTTCTGTCCGACTTTCTGGAGGCCTTTCCGTTGGAGCGGGTCGTACAGATCCACGTGGCCGGACTCGCCGGGCACGAGTCCGGCGAGATGGCCGGCCTTGCGGCCACAGGGTCAAGAGGACCGTTTTGGATCGACGCGCATGGGGCTCCGATTCCTGACGTGTTATTCGATATGCTGGAGCTGGTCCTGGCCCATCCGAGACTGCGGCACTTGAAGGGGATCGCACTGGAAGTGGACAACAAGTCGGTGCCGTTGATCGTGCAGGAGTTTCGACGGTTGCGGGAGCAATGGGCCTGGTGGAAGGGTGTGGACGAGCAAGGGCAACAGGACGAGTGGGCATCGAACGCACAAGCCGGGAGGCCGGCCCCGCTCGTTGGCACGGACGGGGTTCCTTGCGAGGGGACCGACGGGTTGCTGGAGCAGTATGATCGCTATGCACGCATCGTGACGGGTGGAGCGGCGGATGCGGTCCCTTCGCTGGGGATGGTTCCGGGCGCGCTGGAAATCTATCGCCACACCTATTTCCCTCATGAAATTTTACACTGGGGGGGAGAGTTGCGGGATATGTTTCCTGAGACCTGCCGCCAACTGGACCGGGGAGGCGTCGCGCTGACGGCGTTTGTGCACTACTGGGTCCGCGAGCCGCGCCCGTCGCAGACCCCCTACGATTTTTTCTTGCTCAAGCTGGAACGGTTCGTGGAGTTTGTCCGGGAGGTCTTGCCGACTGCCATACCGACGGCGGAACGGGAAGCCGCCGAGTTGCGCGGCGCGTATCAGGCGGCCTGTGCGCCGGTCACGAGTGAGGCGTAAGGCGTGAAGGGTGTGGGAGAGAGGAATTTTTGGCGCGTCCTGCCGCAACCCATCATCGGGCTTTCCCCGATGGACGGCGTGACCGACGCAGCGTTTCGTCTGGTCGTGGCCAGGCAAGGGGCGCCGGACGTGACGTTTACGGAGTTCGCCAGCGTCGGGGACATTTGTCGGGGCGCCGACTTTCTGCTGTCGTCGCTTCTGTACAGCGAAGAAGAGCGGCCGATTGTCGCGCAATTGTACGGCAAGGACCCTGACCTGTTCTATCAGGCGGCCCACGTGGTCTGCGAGTTGGGCTTCGACGGGCTGGATATCAACATGGGCTGTCCCTCCCGCAATGTCGCCTCCTCAGGGTCGGGGGCCGGGTTGATCAAGACGCCGGACCGGGCTCATGCCATCATGCAGGCGGCGCGTCAGGGTATCCTCGACTGGGGCAACGGGCAGACATTGGACGCCATCGGATTGAAAGCCGCCCGTGTGAATCTGATCCGGACCATGAACCTGAAACGAAACGACCACCCGACGGTCCCCCGCAGGATCATTCCCTTGTCGGTGAAAACCAGATTGGGCTATGACTCCGTGGTCATCGAATCGTGGATCAGCCATCTTCTGGAAGAACAGCCGGCAGTCATTTCGGTCCATGGCCGGACCCTACAGCAGATGTACCGGGGCGAGGCGGATTGGGCGGCGATTGGGCGGGCGGCGCAGGTGGTGCAAGGCACGGCCACCCTGTTGCTCGGCAATGGCGATCTGCAGTCGATGCAGGATGTCGTCCGTCGGGTCCAGGAGACCAGGGTCCACGGTGTGTTGGTTGGCCGGGGGGCTCTGGGTGGCCCCTGGTTTTTCCGAAACAAGGAAGAAGCCCGCGTGTATGCCGGAGCCTCGGACGCAAAGGGCCTGTGGCCCGTCGAGCAGGAGACGGCTCTGGCCGAGCGGTTCCGGGTGATGCTCGATCATGCGCGCCAGTTCGAAGCCATTGCGGGGGTGGACCGGTTCCCGCGCCTGCGCAAGCACCTGGGCTGGTATTGCAAGGGCTTTCCCCATGCCGCGGCGATGCGGGCTCGGATGGTGCGGGCCTCGAGCAGCGCGGATGTGGAGCAGATTGTGACCGAGTATCAAACCGGGGAGGAGGCCGGGTCACGGCCGGTGCCCTCGTCGCGTCCCTTCCCTTTGCCCTTGTCCGCTTCGTTCCCATGCGCCTGATTCTGGCGTCCACGTCCCCACGCCGAAAAGAACTGCTCGCGTTCTTACGGGTCCCTTTCGAGGTGGCCGAACCGACGTTCGTCGAACGAATCCGCCAGGACTTGGTACCGGGCGAGCAAGCCGGACTGTTTGCGGAGGAGAAAGCGCGGTCCTGTGCGGGCCGGTTTCCTGACGATCTGATCCTCGCCAGCGACACCCTGATCGCGGTAGACCGGACGATCCTGGGCAAACCGGCGGACGTGGCGGAAGCGGAGAGCATGTTGCGCCGCCTTCGCGGGCGCGAGCACCTGATTTATACGGCCGTGGCGCTCAGGCGGGAGGTTGATCACGTCGAGGACGTTGCAGTGGAGACAGTGCGGGTGTGGATGCGCACGTTCAACGAGGGAGACCTGCAGGACTACCTCCGGACCGGAGAAGGGATGGGAAAAGCCGGGGCCTATGCGATCCAGGGCGCAGGGGCCCATCTGATTGAGAGGATCGAGGGGGACTACACGGCAGCCGTCGGCTTGCCGCTCCGGCTGGTGGCCGAACTCCTGCGCAAACGGGGGCTGGTCGTGCCGATCGACGTGGACCGGCTGTACCGGACCAAACCCTACCTGAACTGGGAGCGATTCGCGCGTTCGTAGCAGGTTATGGGCTAGAGGCACGAGGCGATCAGCGTAGGCACTGTCGGCCATCCATCGCCTCGCGTCTCATGTCCCCGGCACAGCGTTGCTTTGCACGGGCGGTTTCCTTACAATGGCGCGCCAGTGGCCTAATTGATCCAGGATATGTACTGGAGGCAAAAAAAATCTCCGTCCGCAGGTGATCGAAGCGGGCGGCTCAAGCAAGCTTGGTATGGAGGCGTTATGCGGAGCTGGTGCAAGGCAGGTTGGTGGGGCGGTTTCGGCATCGGGTTCGCCGCGCTCGCGGTGGTAGGGATGGCCGGTGTCCCGACCTATGCCATCGATGTCAAGCTGACGTTGGAAGAGGCCAAGAAGACCCTGGCGGCCGGTCGCGAGCCCATGGAAAAAGCCAACACGTCCGACGATGTGAAGAAGCTGCTGCAACAGGCCGCGTTGGCGACGAGGGTCGGAGCTGATCCCGAGAAGGACCCCTGTGGCGCCAGTGCCGTGTTGCGGACCAAGCGCTATTGGCTGGAGTCCTTCGGCCGCAAGGAAGCCACCGAATCCAAGAAGCAGAAAACCGAGGTCCGGATGCCGGACGAGAAGATCCAAAAATATTTGGACATGCCGAATCTTGAAATGGAAGTGCAGCTCTGCGGGGATGACGAGTACTTCGCCGAAGGCGTGCAGGTGGCGTTCCAGCAAGGGAGCAAGACGATCAAGCCGATCGATGTGAGTCCGGCCGAGAAGGGGCGTAAGAATGAGGGCAAGGGCCCGGCCTATCGGTCCCGGTTCACCGCTCGGTTTGCCTACGACAGCTTCGCACCCAACGCCAAAACAAAATTCATCATCTTTTTCCCCGATGGCAAGATGACGGAGTTCGAGGCGGATCTGTCGAAAGTCAAATAAGCCGTCATCCACTCCCGGCGATCAGCTCTTCGAGCCTGAGCGTGTAGAGGTAGTGGTAGAGCCCCTTCCGGTCCATCAGCGAAGCGTGGGTGCCCTCCTCCACGATCCGGCCTTTGTTCAGGACCAGAATACGGTCGGCCCGTTGAATGGTCGTCAGCCGGTGCGCGATCACGAAGGTGGTCCGTCCCGCCATCAGTCGCTCCAGCGCTTCCTGGACCAGCCGCTCGGACTCGGCATCCAACGCTGAGGTCGCTTCATCCAGAATCAGGATCCGAGGGGCTTTGAGCACCGCTCTGGCGATGGCAAGCCGCTGTCGCTGCCCGCCCGAGAGGTTGACGCCTTTTTCACCCACGACGGTCTGATAGCCATCCGGCATTGCGACGATGAAGTCATGCGCATTGGCCGCTCGGCTGGCCGCGATGACCTCTTCTTCCGTCGCCTGGTCCCGCCCATACCGGATGTTGTCCAAAATGGTGCCTCCGAACAGAATCGATTCCTGAGGCACCAGGGCGATCTGACGGTAGAGGCTCTCGGTCCGCACCGCGCGCAGGTCCTGGCCGTCGATGAACACCGCGCCCTCGGTCGGATCGTAGAAGCGGTGGATCAGATTGACGAGCGTGGTTTTACCGGCTCCGGTTGGGCCCACGATGGCCACCACCTCGCCCGGCTTGGCGTCGAAGGACACCTCGGAGAGCACGGGTTGCCTGGGGTCGTAGGCAAAGCTGACCCCGACTGCCTGCACATGGCCCTGGACGGGCGGCAGGTCCACCGCCTCAGGTCGATCGCGCACGTCCGGCTGCTGATCGAGAATCTCGAAGACCCGCTGCATGGCGCCCTGCGCTTCCTTGATCTGGGCAAAGACTCTGGCCGCCGATCCGAAGGGGCCGATGAGGATGCCGGCGAACAAGACGAAGGCGAATAGGTCGCCCGGCGAGACGGATCCCTCGATCACCTGCCGGCCCCCATACCAGAGCACCGCGGCGGCGGCGGCGAAGGTCAGCAAGGTAATGATCGGTACGAAGACGGCCAGCACGGCCGCCCGGCGGAGCGCGATCTGGAGCGCCTGGTCGGTTTGCCTGGCGAACCGGCGTTTTTCCCGATCGGTTTGTACGAAGGATTTGACGACGCGGATGCCGGAGAGCACTTCCTCCGCCAGGGTCGTGATGGACGCGGTCTGGTCCTGGATCGACGTCGAGAGGGCTTTCAGTCGTCGGCCGAAGAAGCGGGCGACGATCACCAAGACGGGGAGGAGCAGGAGGATCAGCAGGCAGAGGCGCCAGTTCATGAGGAGCAGGAAGGCGACGCCGCCGATGAAGGTCACGACTTGTTTGGCCGAGTCAATCGGCGTTTCCGTCACCGTGGTCTGGATGACGCCCACGTCGTTCATGAGGCGCGAGAGGATTTCCCCGGTTCGGCGCTTGGCGAAGAAGCTCAACGACAGGGTCTGGAGGTGCGCGAAGAGGTGCGTCCGGAAGTCCGCCATGATGCGCTGGGACACCTTGGCGGTCAGGTAGCTGTGCCCCATCGACAGAAGGCCCTGGGCGACGATGAGGCCGAGAAAGAGCCCGACCGTCTGCGTCATGCCGCCTAGGTCGCGGCGGACCGTAATGATGTCCCAAAGGAAGCCGGCCAAGCGGAGGAGGGTGAGGTTCAGGACCGCGACGGCCATGATCAGCAGGACCGCGGCGGCCATCTGCGGCAGGTAGGGCCGCAGAAACGGGGCGAAGCGGGAGTAGTAGGACATACGGCGTTCTCAGCGGGCTACGTTCAGCCAGCGGCCCGAAGGCCGGTGGCTGAACGCGGACTGCGTTGTTCGGAGTGTGGAGGAGAGACTCACGGAATCGGGGCCGATGGACTAGAACTGTGTAATGGACTCGATCATGTTCTTGTTCAGCGAAACGTGTTCAGCCTGCTCCTTGTCGTCGATCACGACATCGGTGAGGTTGATGAACACCCGTTGCTCTTCGTTCAGCACGTCCGAGACGCGATTGCGCATGGGAGGGATCAAAAAGTCCCCCACATAGATACCGTTGACCGTTCGGACTCGGATGCGGGTTTTTTTCCCCTCCGTCACGTCGACCTCCGGCTTTCTCCAGAACGGGCCTTAGCTTCTCCGGCGCAAGAACTTCTGTCGTCTGCGCAGCTTCTTATGCTTGTGCTTGCGCATCTTTTTCTTGCGTTTCTTGAGCACACTAGCCATGCATAGTCTCCTGAAAAAAAAAGAAAGTGTACAAGGGTTCGGCGGTCAAAAGCAAGCAGCGCGTCGGAAACGCCCTGCGCATCGGATCCTGCCGCGCGCAGTGGCAAACGTTCGATGCTGCGATAAGAGGGTGTTGTCGTAACACAGGGGCGCAAAGCCTGTCAAGAAAACGATGCAAGGGAATGCCGCGCGGAGAACGGCAGAGTTCCGGCTTGACGCCTTCAGGCACCGTCCCTATACTGAGGCATGCTGAAGTCGGGTCGATTCTTCTGGCCGCTGGGACTGATCTCACTCGTCCTGCTCACGGGGCCCATGGGGGGCTGTACCGGTAAAGAGCCGCGGTACCCCGCCGACCATGCGCGGTACCAGAAAATTGATGCGGCCATCGCGGGGCTGCGGCAGGCCTACGTCAAGCGGGATATGGCCGGATTCCGGGCGCTGCTGCTGCCGTCCGGTCTGTTGGATCGGATGGAACTCGATGTGGAAAAGGACATACAAACCTTCGAAACGATCACGCTGGACCTCTCGGTTGAGCGAATCGTCATCAATGGCGATACGATCGATGTGTTCGTGCACTGGCAGGGTGTGTGGAAAAAGAACCAAGCCGATGCCGGGCTCCGGGAGCGCGGGCATGGAATGCTCCGGTGGGTGGGGATGCAGTCCATTCTTCTGAAAAGCGCCGAAGGCGATCTCCCGTTCGGGATGACAACGCGTCGGCCTGCGTCGGAGCCCCAGAAAACCGGGACGGGCGGATGAGAACCGGTGCCATGTCGCTGCGGGAGGTTCCCACGCCTGAGGCTGATTTCTTGGTCATCGGGAGCGGGGTGGCGGGCCTGCGCGCGGCGATTGAATTGAGTCGGCACGGCCGCGTGTTGATGCTGACGAAGGGGCATCCCCTCGAGAGCAGTTCGATCTACGCTCAGGGCGGCGTCGCCGTGGCTCTCAGCGAAGAGGACGATGTCGCCATCCATCTGACGGATACGGTGAAAGCGGGGCACGGGCTCTGCCGGCAGGAGGCCGTCCGGGTCCTGGTGGAAGAAGGGCCGGATCGCATCCAGGAGTTGATTGCCTGGGGCGCCCGGTTCGACAAGGTCGGCGGGAAGTTCGCCTTTGCCCGCGAGGCGGCGCATAGCCGCAGCCGGATCCTGCGCGCGCGCGGCGATGCGACCGGCAACGAGATGGTCCGGGTCTTGATGGCCCAGGCCCGCCGGCACAAGCGGATTCAGTGGCTCAAAAACCATTTTACGATCGACTTGGTCGTCGTCGGGGGAGCCTGCCGGGGTGCGCTGGTGCTCGACGAGGCCACCGGGTCCCGCGCGGTGATTCCGGCCTCGGCGGTGGTCTTGACCACCGGGGGGGCCGGGCAGGTCTATGCCCGTACGACGAACCCGCCCAACGCCACCGGCGACGGGATGGCCATGGCGTTCCGAGCCGGCGCCGTCCTGGAAGACATGGAATTCGTGCAGTTCCATCCCACCGCGCTCTACCTGCCCTCCAGTCCGCCTTTTTTGCTTTCCGAGGCGATCCGGGGCGAAGGGGGACAACTCCGTAACATCAAGGGCGAGCCCTTCATGCATCGGTACCATCCGGCCGGCACCCTGGCGCCGCGGGATATCGTCGCGCGGGCGATCTGGTCCGAGATGGCGGCCACCCGTTCGAGACACGTCTATTTGGACGTCACGCATTTGGATGCGGAGTTCATCAAGCGCCGCTTCCCGACGATTTATTCCACCTGTCTCCGCTACGACATCGACATCACCGAAGAGTGGATTCCGGTTTCACCCAGCGCCCACTACATGATGGGGGGCGTGAAGACCGATACGGAGGGGGCGACGAGTCTCCCGGGCCTGTTTGCGGCCGGCGAAGTCGCCTGCAGCGGGGTGCATGGAGCGAATCGGCTGGCCAGTAACTCCCTGCTCGAAGGGTTGGTGTTTGGCGCGCGCGCGGCCCTGGCCGCCACGACCTTCGCCGGGCGTCTCAGGAGGGCCGCGGCTTCCCTTCCGTCCGCGGGGGAGCTGGATGCGGGGCCGCTGGGCGTTTTGGACGATGCCGACAAACTCCGCAGTTCGTTGCGGCGGCTGATGTGGGGGAAGGTGGGGCTGGTGCGGACCCGCGAATCCTTGGTCAGCGCGACCGCGCAACTCTCACGGTGGGAACGGGTGGTCGCGCGACCGTTCGGGACCAGGCAGGACCTGGAAGTGAAGAATATGGTGCAGGTGGCCCGATGCATCGCCGAAGCGGCGCTGTGGAGGGAGAACAGCGTGGGAGCCCATTACCGGGCCGATTGTCCGGACAAGAAACGTCCGGGGTGGAATCAGCACAGTCAACTGGAGCACACCGCGGCGGTCACCGGCTTGAAGCCGGCCAGGATACGACGGGCTGCGGTCGGATCGGGCGGGAGAGGGGCGTGAGCCTGTCGGCCGAGGGGCGACCTTGGCCGTAGGATCCGGGATGTTCGTCGAGTAAGTAGGTTCGCAAGTAGATTCGATAGAAGCGAAGGACTTTGGCCACGTAGAGCCTGGTTTCGTCGATGGGCGGCACCGCCTGGTACCGATCCACCACATGTTCGCCGGCATTGTAGGCTGCCAAGGCCAACGTCAAGTCGCCCTGGAAGCGATCCAGCAGATAGCGTAAGTAGCGAGCGCCCCCGCCGATATTCTCCTCCGGGTTGTAGGAATCGCGTACATTCAGCCGCACGGCTGTCAGCGGCATGAGCTGCATGAGGCCGATCGCGCCGGCCCTCGAGACCGCGGTCGGATCGAAGTCCGATTCGGCCTTGATGACTGCGCGGAGCAAGGCCGGGTCCAGACGATGTCGCTGCGAGTGACGCGCGATCGTGCCTTCGAGATCGCGTTTGTGCATCCGCAGGCGAAGTGCGGGAGACCCGGGAACGATTTTTTTGAACCGGGGATCGGTGGGGACATTGGTGAAGTGGGCCGTACCCTGCCGATCCACATAGCGGTAGATCTCGCCCCAGGCCTCCAGCGGAAAGGCCGTGGCGAAGGCCTGGAGTGCAGCCAACGTGCCGGCGACGAGAAGAGGCTGCAGAGCCAGACGAAGAGTCTGCCGATATGTGGGTCTGTCCATGCTGTAAGCCATAGCGTCGTCCCACCGAGCAGCCAACAACTTCACGGGTTTGAGAGGAGGGCTTACCAGGCTGCGTGGCACAATTACGAACCCACTTGTGGTATCGGACGATTTTTCTGCGACTTGAATGACGAGCCGGCTGTGATGCAATCGGGGTAGACGGCCGGCCTAACAGGTGAGGAATCGTGTGAGGTTGGTCTGGAAGATCCTGCGGAGTTGCAGGGTCACAGGGCCGGGCCGGCCTGAGCCGATCGGATGGTTGTCGAGGGTGCGCACCGGCATGATTTCCATCGAGGTATTGGTCAGAAAACACTCCTCGGCCTGACGCAAGGCGTCCGGTTGGTAACAGCCTTCCTCGACCGGTATCCCGTTTTCACGAGCCAGGGTCAGCACAACTTCGCGGGTAATACCATCCAGGATGCCGCAGGCCACCGAGGGGGTGCAGAGGCGTCCCTCGCGTAGGAAAAACAGATTGCTGGTCGTGCATTCCGTGAGATGTCCGTCGGCGTTGAGCATGAGGCTGTCGAAGGCTCCGGCTGCGCTCGCCTCCTGCTTGGCCAGTATGTTGTTCAGGAAGTTGGTCGATTTAATCTGCGGGGATAGGGCCGTGGCCAGATTCCGTCGCACGCGGGTGATGATAAGGGAGATGCCTTCTTGAAACAGGTGGGGGGGATAGGGGGAGAGAGGCTTGGCCATGATCACCACCGTCGGGCGCTTGCAGAGGGCGGGGTCCAACCCCAGGTCCCCTTCGCCGCGGGAGACGGTGATACGCAGGTGGGCATCGACGGGAGGGTGCGGGGTGAGGGAGGATGCGGGGGGCTGTTGCCCAAGCCCGTTG
>SCVQ01000467.1 GCA_004296865.1 Nitrospirota bacterium | reverse complement strand
ACCTGCCAGGCCACGATGTCGTCGGTCGGATGGGGCGTGGCCGTCCAGAAGATCGCCGATTTGATATTCGAGAAGGGATGGCCGAACGGAAGCGCCGGGTCTCTTCGGGATGGATCAACCAGTGACTTCAACTCCTGAATCGTCGGTGCCCGCCAGCCGGTCTTGCTGCCAACCGCCTTGGTCTGACAGCGTTCGACCGACCGGCTCCAGACATCGTGCTCCAGGTCAGGCACCTGCTCCCAAATCAAGCCGGTCTGATTGTCCTGCACCCCGGCTCCATCCAGCACGAGAACGAATCGCTCGGCGGCAACGAGCGGATGACAGACCAGCGAGAGAGCCCACAACACCAGGATGCCGAGCCAGATGGCTATCGAACTTGTTCGCCTCATGACTCTATCCACCTCAACGATCCTTTCCAACCCTTGCGGATAGTCAAAAGGACCGGGGTTTACCCAGCTACCCCTGCTTCCCTTTTTCAGCCTCCTGCTAATGGACCGAGAACGGCACCGGTGCAAAGGTTAAGACAAAGATCGCCAACGCGCCCCAGCCCACCCAGGTCCTCGTGCGGCCGAGGGCCGCGTCCGGGTCCAGGACCGGCGGGTGGGCCAGCCTACTGCTGGAATCTCAGCGTCACTACAGGAGCTGCTCCAACAAGTCGCTAAACAACGGCAGGTAGTTGGGGAGCCGGCGAAAGACCGCCTTGGCTAACTCCTCATCATAGGTGTGGGCGGTCCGGTTCCGATCCTCCAGCATGGCCAGCCACCCCTCCTCTTCTTTAATCCGCCCGGTCTTGAACGCCAGCTTGAAACACCCCTTGGGCGACTGGCAATCCAGCCCTTCTTCCCGCGCCCGCTCCTGAATGACCTTCCAGGCGAGTTCGAAACAGAACTCGAAGCGCTGAATCGCGGCATCGCGGCTGAGGTCGGTTTCCGGAGCTTCCAGCGATTCGCGCAGGCGAGAGATCGCGACACGGAGGCTCTCCAACCGAGCAGTCACAGCCTCACTCCATGACGCAAGATTTCCGTTTTCAGCCGATCACCAACCGCGTGCAAATCCACCAGGTCCACCTCGTACAGAGTCGGGACTTCCCCCACGGCGTCCCGCAACAGCCCCATCTTGTCCGGCGGGATCGGGCGACCCGCCGAAATTGCCACATCCAGATCGGAATGCGGACGCGCCCGCTCACGAGGCCAGGACCCGAACCAGAGGACCTCCACGTCCTGTCCAAAGATTTCCTTCGCCAGCCGAGCCACTTCCCGCACGACTTCGGCTGGGCGACTTGCGAGTTGAGTGGTGGAGACTGCGGACATATTTTTCATTGGGCTTTGCCGACCGCTGGAACCGTCGCTAGTCTATTCCCTTTTGCTGCCCTGTCAAGGGTCCATATATCAGTGCACGGAGAACGGGATCGGCGCGAAGGTCAGGGCGAAAATTGCCAGCGCCGCCCAGCCCACCCAGGTCCTCGTGCGGCCCAATTCCGCGTCCGGGTCCAGGACCGGCGGGTGGGCCAATCCGATCAAGCTGGCCAGCCCGGCCCAGAGGAACCATCCGGGCCAGCCCACGAACCCCAGCACCAGCAGAATCGGCAGCATCGCCAGTGCCATCGTCCGCTGCCGCCGCCCCCACAGCGCATAGGCGACGTGGCCTCCGTCGAGCTGGCCGATAGGGATCAGGTTCAGCGAGGTCACGAAGAGCCCGAACCAGGCGGCGAACCCGACCGGGTGGAGCACCACATCTGCGCCTTCCGGAAGCGGACCGAGGACCAGCCACGAGATGAACTGAAGCAGCAGCGGCTCGCCCAGGTGCA
This sequence comes from Nitrospirota bacterium, assembly GCA_004296865.1. Classification (GTDB taxonomy): domain Bacteria; phylum Nitrospirota; class Nitrospiria; order Nitrospirales; family Nitrospiraceae; genus SCVQ01. The sequence continues at coordinate 179 of SCVQ01000467.1, read as the reverse complement.
GCCCGTAGGCGTTGTCCGTGGTCACCACTTGGGACAGGCGTAAGCCGATCACCAGGGCTACGACCGCCACCACGAAGCCGGCGATGGGACCGGCCACGCCGATGTCGAACAACGCCTTGCGGCTCAGGATCGGCCCGCGCATGCGGATGATCGCGCCGAACGTCCCGATGAAATGCGGC
>SCVQ01000466.1 GCA_004296865.1 Nitrospirota bacterium | reverse complement strand
GGACGCCGGCTGCCGGCGATGAAGGCGGGCCTCGACCCAGGGCGCAGGGCGGTGGTGTAGCGCCGGTGATCGAGTAATTCGAGGCAGCCGAGTTCGCTGCCTTTCGCGGGCGTGAGCTTGCGGTGCGACCGTTCGAGAACCACACCGGTTTCCGCTGCGGCCTTGATGAACATCGCCTTCTTGATGGTGCCCAGATCGTCTCGGCCGTTCAGGGCAGCAACCAGCCGCGCAGCACGCCGGTGCTTCTCCACATATTCGGCGAGTGCGGTGAAATCGAGAAACGTGACAGTCTCACCGAGCGCCAGGGTCTTCTCCTTCGCGCGCTCCGCCGCATAGGATTCGATTTCCGCAATGTGCTCGAAGGCAGCCGGGTGGAGCACGTAGACGTGGCGCGCGGTAATGAGAAAGTCGAACTCGTTGTCGAGCTTGAAGACCTTGTCGGCGACCATGCGCAGTGTGTCGTCGATGACCGACACGAACCGGCCTTTGAAGGCGCCCTTGAACTGCGTTGCTTTGCGCACGCCCAGAAGTTTGCGGTTCCGGTCGTCGCGGAAAACGCCGAAGTAGTAGACGAGCCGGGCCGGATCGGCGAGCGCACCGGCATTGGTTGGCCAGCCTTCCTCGGTGTGCAGCGCCCTAACTGCCGCCATCTCTTCGGCGACAAGAGCGGCCCGCAGGCTCTCTCTAGATGCGTATTTTTCGGAGAGCTCGAACGCCGCCCAGTTTCCGTCCTCCGGCTCAATGGCAGCGGCTGTTGTTGCGAGAACTTGGCGCAGCGCCTCCTGCACCGAACGGTCCGCAGGCATCAGATAGCTGCCCCGGTCCCCATCTGCGTCCACGAGGTTGACGCAGAATTCGACCGACTGGATGCGGTCGAAACTGAATTCAGTGCGCATGGGCAGAATCCCTTTCGACATAGACAGTGTCGCTGAGGCGCAGGCCGTCGATTTGCGTTCCCCCGTCCGGCGGGTTGATGCGCTTCGACAGCAGGATGACGGAAAGGCCGCGGGCGCCGTCCACGCCAGCCATGTCCACGGTGTAGACACGATAGCCGAGAACCGCGAAACCGAGATTCATGTAGTGAAGATTCATGTGCCAGAAGAGAAATACGATGAAGACAAAGGCAGCGGCCACGGCTAACAGCTCCCGTGCGTTCGCAAGGTTCGCCGTATAGAGCGGCAGGAGCATGGTGAAGAGATAAACCAACAAGTGATCGCTGTGGTCCCGTGCGGTGACGACGACAACGGTACGGCGATCGTTCCGGCTGGCGGCGACGCGCCAGCGCCCGATCAGCGCCGCTGTTGGAAGCACAGCGAAGGCAAGGCAGCCGCCGATCCAGTAGCAATCCGGCACAGGTGGCGCGCCGCGAATCGCCCATAGCAGGAACAGGGGCGCCAAGCTGCTGACGACCATCAGCAGCCGCGCAACCGGCAGCCCGCGATTGACCCGCTCTGCCATTTGCTGGTCTCCCCCGCTCCGCTCAGGCCATTGCACGGATTATTCGGCTTGTTCTTGGACTTGCGCCAGCAAATTGGAGCGTCGAAAAAATGAGCCGAACACAAAGAGAACGGGCGTCTCCGAAGTGTGTATTGGCAGCGTGGCGGTGCGCGGCCTCACTTTGTGGCAGTTCTCCCGCTCCAGTAAGCCGCCGCGCTCCTACTCCCGGCGGTGGACACGGATCGGTCTTCGGGTGGGCCAACTGGTTCGCAAGCTCGTGATCCATCGAATCCTTCCGAAGGGCCGCGATCACGCGCGGGAACGGGTAGCGGAACTGCTGAGAAGAAGCGCTTTATGCTCTCGACCCTTCACGGCGTGACCTTGGTGCGTCGTCGCGCATCTTGCCGGCTTCTTCTGCTGGGCCGTCCTATTGCTTCGCTACAGTAGCCGAATTCCGCACAAGTCCGGGGCGGCACTTTCCAGCCCGACGCGCTGTCCCTTTTTATGCGGGGAAGGCCGTTCGGCCTGGGACAAGGAGAATGGGCAAAAGGTCCGGAGGGCCGTTGACTGAGACCACGGAGTTCATGGCGGCGGACAAGATCGCCGCGGCGAACTCGCGCGTCGACGATGCAGTCCGGCGCCTCGCCCAGCTGATCGGTCGCCAGATGGCCCGCGAAGCCTTCGAACGAAGACCGGCGAAGCCTTTGCGGGTGACAAGACCGAAAGGTTGCAAGCGATCCTAGGTCACAGTCAGCCGGTCTGCCCTATTGGTTTACTGACCGATCCCATCGGTTGCGTCGGCACAAATTGCTTGATCCCATAATGGGACCGAACTACAAGGAGGCACAATGAGGATCATTGCCCGCCGCACCTTGCGGGAGTTTGTC
>SCVQ01000465.1 GCA_004296865.1 Nitrospirota bacterium | reverse complement strand
GCTCTTCCGATCTACTTCCTCGGGAACGTGGTGGAAGGGCCGGAGGTCGTCACCTCCGGATGTGCCGGTTGCCACGGAAGTGTGGTGAAGGTGATGGAAAAAGGGAAATTGCATCCGGCTACGTGGCCGAATTCAGGAATCGGGCGGGTGAATCCGGACGGCTCCAAGGGCACTTGCGCCGCCTGCCATGCGCGACACAGTTTCTCCGTCGCCCAGGCACGACAGCCGGAGAGCTGCGGTCGCTGCCACATGGGGCCGGACCATCCGCAGATCGAGGCCTACTTAGAGAGTAAACACGGCGTCATGTTCACCGCAAATAAAGAAAAAATGAAGCTGGCCAATCCGTCGGAGAAGTGGCAGCCCGGCAAGGACTATCTTTATCCCACCTGCGCCACCTGCCACATGAGCGCGACCGGGACCCAGGAAGTGACCCATGACGTGGGCGATCGCATCAGTTGGACGTTGCGTCCGGTGATATCGACGCGGCTTGAGAACTTCGAAGATCGACGGAAGGCCATGAAACAAGTCTGTTCCTCCTGTCACAGTGAGCAGATTGTGGAGCGGTTCTTTACGCAGATGGATCAAGGGATCACCTTGTATAACGAAAAGTTCGGCAAGCCGGCAAAAACAGCGATGGACAAGCTGCTGGCCATGAAAAAGATCACGCCGACGCCGTACGATGAAAAGATCGAATGGGTATTCTATGAACTGTGGCATCATGAAGGGAGGAGGGCCAGGCACGGGCTCTCCAAGGTAGCACCCGACTATGTCCACTGGCAGGGCTTCTATGAGGTCGCCAAGAGTTTCTACATCAAATTCCTGCCGTTAGTGCGCGAGCTGTCGCCCGAAGTGGCCGAAGAGATGCTTCGCAATGAGGGCCACAAGTGGATAGAAAAGGGCATGACGAAAGAGGAAATTGCCCAGATGCTGGAATTCTATGACAAGGAAATGCAAGGGAAACGGGGCGGTGGATAGAGACGGGCGCATCGCCCAGGCACCGCGCCGGAGGTGCCCGCAGGAGTCCTGTCGGCGCCTTTATTGTGAAGCAGGCTCATTTGTGCAGATCACGAACGTCCGCTTCGGCTGTGGGAGAACGCCATGACAGCACGATTCAGTAGGATCTGGTTGCTCGCGTTGTTTTTGTGGATCACCATAGGTACCGGTGGAGGCCCTGCCTGGTCACAAGAGGCGGTCACGTCACCGACTCTGCCGCACACGAGTTCCCAAGTAGCGGTGGCCCCGCTCAAAATCGACACAGGGGACACGGCCTGGGTGCTGGCCTCCTCGGCGCTGGTGCTGGCGATGATCGTGCCGGGCCTTGCCCTCTTCTATGGAGGGCTGGTGCGCAGCAAGAACGTGCTGGGCACGATCATGCACAGCGTCATCATCCTGTCTCTGGTCAGTCTGCTCTGGATCTTAATCGGCTACAGCCTGGCCTTCGGTCCTGACCAGAAGGGGGTCATCGGAGGGCTTGACTGGATTGGGTTGAGCGGCGTGGGTCTGACGCCCCATCCCACCTATGGTCCGACCATTCCACACCAGGCCTTCATGGTGTTCCAGCTCATGTTCGCGGCGATCACGCCGGCTTTGATTACCGGCGCCTTTGCCGAGCGGATGAAGTTTGGGGGACTGATTTTGTTTGCCGTCCTCTGGTCCCTCCTGGTCTATTGTCCGATTGCCCATTGGCTGTGGGGGGGCGGGTGGCTGGGGAAGCTGGGGGGGCTGGATTTTGCCGGAGGGGCGGTCGTGCACATCAGCTCGGGTATGGCCGCTTTGGTCTGTGCGGTGGTCCTTGGAAAGCGGCATGGCTATGGGACCGATTACATGGCCCCGCATAACTTGCCGCTGACGATCCTGGGGACCGGCTTGCTCTGGTTCGGCTGGTTCGGCTTCAACGCGGGCAGTGCCTTGGGGGCGAACTCCGTCGCGGTCACCGCCTTTCTGGCCACTCACACGGCGGCGGCGGCAGGGGCTGCGGCCTGGATGGCGGTGGAATGGATTCACCGCGGTACTCCCACCGTGCTGGGGGTGGCCAGCGGTGCTGTGGCCGGTCTCGCCACGGTGACGCCGGGGGCCGGGTATATCGGACCCTTTTCCGCGCTGCTGATCGGGCTCGTTGCCGGAACGCTTTCCTACGTCGCCATTATCTGGAAAGGAAAGTTGGGCTATGACGACTCGTTGGATGTGGTCGGTATCCATGGGGTCGGGGGGGTAGCTGGAATCCTCGCCACAGGCCTCCTGGCCTCAAAGACAGTCAATCCGGCGGGTGCCGACGGGCTTTTTTTCGGCAACCCAACCTTCTTCGGCATCCAGGTCCTGACAGTCCTGGCGGTGGCGCTCTTTTCCCTTGTCGGGACCTATTGTATTCTCAAGCTGGTAGATCGTCTGGTGGGACTGCGGGTGTCTTCAGAGGAGGAAGCTCTCGGCCTCGACCTCAGCCAGCACAACGAACGGGCCTACTCATAACTACAGGCGCGGGGCGATGGGCTATAGGCTGGAGGTGAAGATTCAGAAGGGAGTGCGTTCCTTGTCTATCGCCCATAGCCTATTGTCCATAGC
>SCVQ01000464.1 GCA_004296865.1 Nitrospirota bacterium | reverse complement strand
TAAAGATCCCGGAGCGCGAGAACGCACTCCGGGATCTTTATCGAAGCTTGCGGTTGTTCGTGAACTTCTTCCAACCCTCATTCAAACTCCTCGAGGTCTCGCGCGACGGCGCCTCCGTCCGCAAACGCTATCATCCACCGATGACGCCTCATCAGCGACTTTCAAACGATCCGCGCGTGTCGTCGGATATCAAGAGAAAGCTAAATGCGCTCTACGCCGAGCTCGATCCGGTCAAGCTTCTGGCCGACATTCGCGCGGGCCAAGCTGCGATCGTGACGATTGCCGACCGCGTCGTCGGCGCCGCTCCAAAACCCGAACAGAACACGCTGCTGGATAAGCGCGAACAGGAGCTCGAACTCTTCCTGTCCGGCCTGAGGACCGCCTGGAAAGAGGGCGAAGTCAGGCCGACAGCGCGATCGAAGCCCAAGGCTCCGCGAGGACGGCGGCGGCCGGATCCGCTCAAGGATGTGACGGATGAGCTCATGATTTGGTTCGCTGACGACCCCTCGCTCACCGGCAGGCAGTTGCTGGAGAAGGCGCAGGCGGCGCGACCTGGCCGATACACCGATGGGCTCGTCCGCACCGTGCAGCGCCGGCTAAAGGTCTGGCGCGCCTCGAGAGCCAACCAACTTGTTTTTGGTCTACCTGACAGGCGACCTCCAATCGGCTCCGGGAACATTCCTATTGAGGCAAGTGGTGGAAACTTCGGGAATACTGCTATCTGAGGCAATACGGGTTCTCATCCTGATTGTCGCGCAGCAGCAAAGGCGCTCATCCGGCTCGGAAACATATAGACGCGAGGCCTGGATGCCTTCCACCAGGCACGGAGCTCATCGAGAAGCAGGGGTGAGAGCTTGGCGAAGCGGTCGCGCTGTCCCTTCCCGTCCTCGATCCGCAGGACCATGCGTACGCTGTCGATATCGGCAACCTTGATGCCGATGACTTCCGAGACCCGGAGGCCCGCGCCATAGGCGAGGCTCAGCGCTGCGCGGTACTTGGGGCCAGGCGCTGCCTCGATCAGGCGTGCGACCTCTTCTGGGGTCAACACCTCGCGCAGTCTCTCCGGCGCCCGCGCCAGAGGGATCATCTCGGGCGCATCCCGGCGGTTGAGCGTGACCCGGAAGAAGAAGCAGAGCGCGGTGATCCTGGCGTTGACCGCCGACGTCGAGAGACCAGCCTCTATCAGATGGAGCTGCCAGGCGCGCACGTCTTCATATCCGAGCCCGTCCGGCGAGCGGCCGAAGTGCTCGCCGAAACTTGCAACTGAGCTCAGATAGCTGCGCTGGGTGCCTGGGGACATACGCCGGATCGACATGTCTTCGATCAAGCGCAGGCGCAGCGGGCTGATCCTGGCGTCGGTCAGCTGGTTGGGCGTGGAACTCTGGTTGGCCATCGAAGGCTCCCCTCTCTCGGGCGCCGTGGACCATCCACGCGCCGGAAAGACAGGGAGAGCCCGCCACAGCCTCCAGCCTATCAACTTAGCCTACCGCGAGAGCAGTTTAGTACTCTCGCCGAAGTCGGCCATTCATGCCCGCCAAAAGAAGCTCTTATTGAAGCGGACGTGCAAGGGCGACGCGCGTTCATTCCCTGCCGACATGCTACGGCTCTATTGGAGCGTAGCGGATGACCAGTTCAAGTAGGCTGCTCCGCGAGATTG
>SCVQ01000463.1 GCA_004296865.1 Nitrospirota bacterium | reverse complement strand
CCGGAAGCCGGAAGCCGTGAAGGTCCGCTTTCCGGACCCGCAGGGGCTCAGGCTGAACCTGAAGGTCCCGGTCGGAGGAACCCAGCGAGAGGCGCACTTCCTCGATACGGGCGTGCCGCATTGCGTGTACCTCGTGGACGACCCGGACCAAATCGACATCGTGGGGATCGGCAGGCCGACCCGCTACCACGAGCTGTTTCAGCCGGCCGGCACCAACGTGAATTTCATCAAGGTGCTGGACCCGCATCACATCCGGATCAGGACCTACGAGCGGGGCGTGGAAGACGAGACGCTGGCCTGCGGAACCGGCTCGATCGCCTCGGCGCTGATCGCCAGCCTCGTGGGCAAAGTGGAGTCGCCGGTGACACTGATTCCCCAGAGCGGACTGGAACTGACAGTCTATTTTGCCGCGCAGGGGCAGACCTTCACCGATGTCTACTTGCAGGGCGATGCCAGGGCGGTGTATGAAGGTCGCATCCTGCCGGATGCCTGGAAATGATATGACGCAGCAATCAGTAATCAGCTTTCAGCCATCAGCCTCGGAACAGCAAGTCAAAAGCTGACTGCTGAAAACTGACAGCTTCTTTTAGCGAGGTTTGTATGTTTACCGGTTCATTGGTGGCCATCGTTACCCCGTTTCGCAACGGTCGGGTGGACGAGCGGGCGCTGGGCGACCTGATCGAGTTCCAGATCGTCAACGGGACCGACGGCATCGTGCCCTGCGGAACGACCGGCGAGTCCGCCACGCTCTCGCACGAAGAGCACGATCGCGTGGTGGCCGTCACCGTGGAGACGGTCCGGCGCCGGGTCCCGGTCATCGCTGGCACGGGCTCCAACAGCACCGATGAGGCCATTACGCTCACCAAGCACGCCAAGCAGGCCGGGGCCGACGGCGCCTTGCTGATCACTCCGTATTACAACAAGCCGATGCAGGAAGGGCTGTTCCGCCACTACAAGGCCGTGGCGGAGTCGGTCGACCTGCCGATCGTCCTGTACAACATCCCGGGGCGAACCAGCGTGAACATGCTCCCCGCCACGGTGGCGCGGTTGGCCGCGATACGCAACATCGTGGCCATCAAGGAAGGGAGCGGGTCCCTGCAGCAGGTATCCGACCTCATCCAGGCCTGCGGGGATCGCCTCACCGTACTCTCCGGAGATGATGCGCTCACGCTGCCCATGATGGCGGTGGGGGCGAAAGGCGTGATCACCGTCACCGCCAACATCGCGCCGGCGGACATGGCCGCCCTGGTGGACGCCTTCGCGGCGGGGAAGCTGGCCGAGGCCCAACGCCTGCACTACAAGCTGTCCCCCCTGTTCAACGCGCTCTTCTATGAAACCAATCCCATCCCGGTGAAGACCGCGCTGGCCATGATGGGGAAAATCGACGGCGAGCTTCGCCTGCCCCTGAGCCCGATGGCCGCCGAGACCCGCGAGAAGCTGGGGCACGCGCTGAAAGACTACGGGCTGATCTGACGTGATGGGTAATGCGCAATGAGTGACGGGGTGGACGCTGCGAGCTATGCTGGGGCAACTCTCGTCGTCACGCATGACGCCTCACGCATGACGTATCACGAGGCATTGGCATGATCAAAGTGATTGTGGCCGGCGCAGCCGGCCGTATGGGCGGCCGGCTCGTCTGCCTGTTGAAAGAATCGGCGGCGCTCACGCTGGCCGGCGCGGTCGAGAGCAAGGGGCACATGTCGGTCGGGGACGACGCCGGCGAAGTCGCCGGATGCGGCCAGACCGGCGTGGTGATCCGGGACGACCTGTCCGCGGTCCTGGACCGGGGAGAGGTCGTCATCGATTTTTCCGCCCCTCCCGCGACGCTGGAGCATCTCCGCGCGGCGGCGCACCATCGACGCGCAATGGTGATCGGCACGACCGGCTTTTCCCCCTCGGAGCTGGCCGAGCTTCGCACGCTGGCCAAGTCCGTCCCCTGCGTGTTCTCGCCGAACATGAGCGTCGGCGTCAATCTGCTCCTCAAAGTCATCGCCGAAATGGCCAAGACCCTCGGCGAGGACTATGACATCGAGGTCATCGAGGCGCACCACCGGCTCAAGAAGGATGCGCCGAGTGGAACGGCCCTCAAGATGGCGGAGGTCCTTGCCAAAGCCACCGGCCGGGATCTTGAACAGGTCGGGGTCTATGCGCGGAAGGGACTGATCGGGGAGCGGAAGAAGGGCGAGATCGGCATTCAGACTATCAGGGCCGGGGATATCGTCGGCGACCACACCGTTCTCTTCGGCGGGATGGGCGAGCGGATGGAGGTGATCCATCGGGCTCAGAGCCGTGACACCTTCGCGCGCGGCGCGCTCCGCGCGGCCCGCTGGGTCGTCAAACAGCCTCCCGGCCTCTACGATATGACGGACGTCCTAGGGCTCCGGTAAGACAGATTGTTGGTCTAACAGGCCCGGACCGGCGGAGCATCGACCATCCGCCGTCCGGGCTTTTGCTTGTGGTCGTCCGCAGATCAGGTCTTGGGAAGAAGCATGTACATCCCGATCACGATCAGGGGAGCGGCGACATACATCACTTTCTTACCGAAGGCATCGTAGACCCCGTAAATCAGAATCGCGGTGATGAGCGTGAAATAGATGGAAGCGATCCCCCTGTAGCCCCCTCCCGCTCCTTCCGCCCACGCTGCCGCCGGCATCATCGCAAGGGCGCACCCCGACAACGAACCCATGAGTCGCTTCATAACCACTCCCTCCTTGTGAGAAGTGATCCGGCCATCGGATGGAAACAAAAACGCCTCCGCAGGCAGAAAAGCCCGCGAAGGCGCAGGAAACAGTCGTTCACCGTCTTTTGTTCGAAGAGCTTACACCGCACTACCCCAGTGCCATCGCTTGCCCTCCGAATAGGAACAAACTTTTAATAGGCTGCTCTTCCGGTAAGAAAAAGTCAACCGAGGCGCATGACAGGCAGGGACTCGTGAAAAGCACTGTCCCGCTCGGCTCGGCCATTGCAGAAATCGCGGGGATTTGGGGATGGATGGGTCAGCCCGGTTATGCGGATGAATCAAGCGATGGAGGCAAGTCTTGCCCCTTGACGGTGCTACCGCAGGCGTGGCATTGCACCAGGGTCTGTCCCCTATCGTAGCTGATGAGTCGATAGCACTGGGGACAGCACAGGAGCGCAGTCATCGGAACGCTTGCCACTCTATTGATCGTGGGTTTCATGCTTTCCTTCTGCAGCCCATGAATCGGCCGCCCATTCTGCCTTCTACCGATCGCTTCCATGCCGGCAAGCATCGTGCCCGGTCTGGAACAAGGCAATCCCCTCACCGCCCTGTGGCGGCAGGGATTGGAACGGTTGCCTGTTGGGCTCGAAAGGGCGGAATCAGTATCGAGCTGTCAAAGGCCGCGGTTCGGGTTCCGCGGCTTTGCGCCGACCACAATTCAGACAGGCGAACACCGCAATCGCGAGGCCGGCGTCCAAGTCCACCGCTCGTTCCAGCAACATGGCGCCACGGCATTTATCACACGTTCTCATGTCTCTAACGCTACCACTCATCGTTCGAGATTTCCATCGGTCTGAAGTCCCCCATGGAGAAGCGCAAAGGACCCCTCGCCGGGCAACCCCATGGGCCGTTTGGTCCAAACCTAAGGCCTGGCAGAACCAGTCCGCTTGCAGTCCGACCCAGCCAGCCCTCGTCGAGCCCACGTCCGACCATTCTTGACAGGGTGACAGGGCTCCCCTAGGATGGGGCCTCGGCTATTGGGGACACCATGTATCGATTGTTGATCATTCTTGGGTTACTGATTGTGTTGTATTTTCTCGTGCGGAGCGCGATCCGAGAACTCCGTGAGAAAAGAGGACAGGATCGGACAGTAACGGATAAAAACCTGATGGTCGAGGATCCGGTCTGTCACATGTACGTGCCCAGAGGGTCGGCCGTGACGGCCAGCGTCGAGGGACAGACCTATTACTTCTGTAGTCGAGACTGCGAGCAAACCTTCCGGCAACAACGATCCAGCCGACAGCCCTAGCAACCTGAATAGCTGTAGGAATTCATCTTCCCGTCCTTGCCGAACTTCAATGTGATCTGGCACTCGGTGGGGGTGGCCGTGATACTTAAGGGACTGGCGTGCATCCCTGCGATGCGAAAATAGGTCCA
>SCVQ01000048.1 GCA_004296865.1 Nitrospirota bacterium | reverse complement strand
GTCTCACAGACGGAGCCGCGATCTGCGTTGCGGCGGACGGTGCCGATCATCAAGCCCGAATCGCGCACCTCGGTGCGACACCTCAGGGGGGGTGCCATGATGGCACTGTGGTATAAAGGTCCTCTACGATAAGACGCTATTGAGCCGGCGGTTCACACGAAGTGTAGTAGGGAGGCGTCACGATGAAACCGGAAGTCGCCAGGCAGCGGATAGAGACGGCGATCGAGCAGTATGGCCGGCTGGCCGCCAATGCGATCGAGCTGGTGCTCAACGAAGTGCGCTCCGACCTCGGCGCGGAGGCCGTCAACGAGTTGATCGACGAATTCGATCTCGAACTGCTGTACAACATCACCCCGATGGAATCGGACTACTCGAACAGCTGATTGGCATCGAGCGACCACGTTCCGAAGTGGGGGCTCTGCGGGCACAAGGACGGTCAGGCTGCTCCCCCCTGTGTCTTTCCTGGACCTGTGTGCGCATATCGTGGCGGTCGGGCCGCCATACACCTTCCTTTTTGCGCGTTCTTGCACGTCCGTTGAGCGAAGAGGCGGGGCCGGCCGCCACGTCCACCCGTCATTGACTTCTTCTCGATCCGTCTGTTAAATTCACCGGTCAATCAAACAAACCACAATTTCAAGCCCTTCCGCGTTGTTTGAACTCGGTTCACGACGGCCGATCTAGAGGAGTGTGAGCAGCGTGAGCCTCGGTCTCATTCCCCAAGAGATCATCGAGCAGATCAAGGACCGCATCGACATCCTCGATGTGGTGTCCGGCTACGTGACCCTCTCCAAGGCCGGCCAGAACTTCAAGGGTCTTTGCCCCTTTCACTCGGAACAAACGCCGTCCTTCATGGTCAGCCCCTCGCGGCAAATCTTCCACTGTTTCGGCTGCGGCGCGGGCGGCAACGCCTTCACCTTCGTGATGAAGATGGAAGGCACGAGTTTCCCCGAAACGGCGCGCGAACTGGCCCGCAAGGCCGGCGTCGAGGTGCCGGCGGCACAGGGGGCGCGGCCCACGCAGGACTCCGGCAGCCGCGAGAAGCTGGAGAAGCTGAACGAGGCGGCGCAGGCCTGGTTCCGGCAGAATTTAACGAATGCGGAAGTCGGCCGGGAGGCGCGGCTCTACCTGAAAGATCGCGGCATGTTCGAGGATACGCTGGAGGTCTTCGGCTTCGGCTACGCGCCGGAGGGCTGGGACGGGTTGCTCAAACACCTGTTGAAGAGCGGCTACACGATTCCGGATTTGCTTGCGGGCGGATTGATCACGTCGAAGGAGCACGCCGGGCGCAACCCGAAAGACGCTGCCGGCTACTACGACAAGTTCCGCGCGCGGGTGATGTTTCCGATCCGCGACTTGCGTAAAAAAGTGATCGGCTTCGGCGGGCGCATCCTGGGCGAGGGGATGCCGAAGTACCTCAATTCGCCGGAGACGCCGCTGTTCAACAAGGGCCGGGCCCTGTACCTGCTGGAGCAGGCGCGGGAGGCGGCGAGCAAGACGGCCACCCTGATCGTCGTGGAAGGCTATTTCGACGCGATCGCGCTGCACCAGGCCGGGATCACGAACGTGGTGGCGACGCTCGGCACGGCCCTGACGCCGGACCATATCAAGACGATCCGGCGCTACGTGACCAACGTGGTGCTCCTGTTCGACCCGGACGAGGCGGGCGTGCGGGCGGCGCTGCGGACGCTGGATTTGTTCGTGGACAGCGGGCTCGGCGTGAAGGTGATTGCGCTGCCGGACGGGGACGATCCGGACACGTTCATCCGCGCGCAGGGGACGGAGGTCTTCGCGCAACTGCACGGGCGGGCGCCGAGCCTGCTGGACTTCGCCGTCGGGCACAGCTTGGAGAAAGCCGGGTCGGCGTCGATCGAGGACCGCATCCGGAGCGTGGACGAAATTCTGCGCATCCTCCAGAAGACGAGCAACCGGCTGGAAAAGGAAGAGTGCCTCAAGCGGGTGGCGGAGCGGCTGGGCGTGAACCAGCAGCGGCTGGTCGAGCGCTACCCCGAGCTGATGGCCAAGGCAGTCCGGCGGGCGGTCGGCACGAGCGGCCCCGCCTCCAGGCCGGCGCCGCCCTCGGATGCCGATCGGCGCTTGAAGGGCAGCCCCGAAGAACGGGACCTTGTCCACCTCCTAGATCGGAAGAGC
>SCVQ01000462.1 GCA_004296865.1 Nitrospirota bacterium | reverse complement strand
CCCCATAGCGATCTGGTCTTCCGGGCCACGGGCACGAAGTTCTGCTCAGACTGCCACGGGTCCAGCGCAGTGAAAGGAGCCGCACCCACCGTCCTGGACAACGAGGCGGTGCGGAACCTGAAAGCAAAAGGCAAGGGCGCCCACGGGCCTGGCCGGTTCGCCGACTGTTTCCGCTGTCATGCGGGGGGACAGCTGGGGGTCGAAAAGTATTAACGGATGGCTTACTAGGATGAAGCAGAAGGGTACAACAAACGCGCGTACCGCCGCAGTTTTCTTACTGGCGATCACACTGCTCGGTCTGACCCTGGGCGCAACAAGTTGCGCCGACAAGCAGACCCTCGGCGCAGCGGCTTCGCCCTCCTCGACTGTGCCGGATACGAGAGAGCCGATCGGGCTGTCGGGCGAGGCGGGAAAAGAGCATCGGGTCGTGATGCTGCAACATCTGGAGACAGTGCAGGCGATTGTGGCGGCACTCGCCAACGAAGATTATGCGCTGGCCCAGGGACTGACCGAGGCTCACCTGGGATTCTTCACGCACCGCCAGGCCATGCTGCGGCAGAAGCCGGAGGATTTTCCGCCGGCCTACCACGACCTGGCCATGGCCCATCATGAAGCGGCTGAAGAACTTGCCCGGGTCATGCCTTCCCGCGATCTGAAACAAATCCTGCCGCGTCTCGACGGGGTGCTCAAGGCTTGCGTCGCCTGCCACCTCGCCTATAAACTGCACAGCACCAACAACTGAGAGCCTCCTTGAGCCCACCCACCCGCCGGACAATCCTCGTCAGCATCCTCGTCGGCATCGCCATCGGTGGTGCATTCGCCCTTGAACAACTCCTCACGGCGCGGCCGGACCGGCCCTTCGGCCACACCCATCCGGGACACGTCACCGGATGGATCGGCCTCGGCCTCATACTCTTGGTGTTCGTCTATTCTTACCGGAAGCGAACGGCCCCGACGCGGCGCTGGCCAAAGGGCTGGTTCAGAGTCCACATGGCGGCCGGAGTGGCAGGCCCCCTGCTCATTCTGGTCCACGCGGGCAACCACTTTCACGCACTCGTCCCGATTCTGGCCATGCTGGCCATGGGTCTCGTCGTGCTGAGCGGGATCATCGGCCAGGCGGTCCATTATATGGTTCTGCGGACCTTGCACGATCAGCGCCGCGAGTTGATAGACCAGGGGCTTTCCGATGACGAGATCGATGCCCGCCTCCACACCATGGCCTCCCAGGAAAAGGCCTTCCGTTTCTGGCAGTACCTTCATGCTCCGGTGACCCTCACGTTCCTGGTATTGACGCTCTTGCACATGGGCGGCGCCCTCTTTTTCGGGGGGTTTTAGCGTCATGTACTTGCCGCTGCCGTCATCGGTCCTGCCGATCGTCCTCGTCGTAACCCTACTGTTGATCGGCTGGCTGGGCTGGGCCGGCGAGCGGAACCCGGAAGCCTTGTGGGCGCCGGGCGACTTGAGCCAGTACCATGCCGACGTCGCCAGATGCACTCATTGCCATGAGCCCTTTCGAGGGGTGACGACAAGGAAGTGCGTGGGCTGCCATTCTCCGCAATGGTTCGCCGACATCTCCGAGGCGACGG
>SCVQ01000461.1 GCA_004296865.1 Nitrospirota bacterium | reverse complement strand
CCTCCAGGTTCAGGTCGTCGAGGACATAAGCCAGAATCTGCTCATCGGTATTGTCTTGCGGGGCCGACAGGACGAGCACGCGGCGGCGGGTGTCGTCCTCCAGGATTGCGGCGCGTGTCGGGTCGCCGGTCAGAGGCCGAGCCACCCTGATTCCTTGCAGGACCACGACTTTTTTGACCAGGTCGTCGGGCGGTCGGATCGCCTTGCTGCTGAGCCGGATGTTCAGGGATGACCGGTCCAACGGCTCTCGCGCTTCTCCCGGACCATCCAGGGCATGGCTGGGCCCCGGTATCCCGATCATCCCCACGATCGCGATGCATAAAACGGTGAGCGCGAAAGGGCTTGCAGCGGGTCTGGTCCGACTGAATATCGGGGCGGGGAAAGAAATTCGTGGGGCTGCGGACGTGCTATGCACCATACGACCAGGCATCTTAGCGTAGGGGTGTCAGGCTGTCCAGCCGCCCCTGTTGCAGTGCCGGTGAAGGGGGCAATAGGCAGAGGGACGATTCGCCCAATGGATCCCTGGTGGCATTTCCGTCTTCCGGTTGCTTTACATTGACTTTTGCTGGTGCGGCCAGTATGATTTTTTTTTCTAACAGAAGGGGTTACGGTTATGAAAGTGATTTTGCAAGAGAACGTGGAAGGGGTTGGGCATCTGGGGGACCTGTTGGATGTCTCGCCTGGCTTTGCGAGGAACTATCTGCTCCCGCGCAAGAAGGCGCTGGAAGCGAATCCCCGCAGCGTCAAAGCGCTGGAGCATACCAAGCGCGTCATGGCGGAAAAGGCCAAGAAAGAGAAGCTGGAGATCGAGGCGTTCGCCAAGAAGGTGTCGGCGGTGTCCCTGACCCTCCCGGCTCAGGTCGGGAAGGATGACAAGTTGTTCGGCTCGGTGACGAGCAAGGACATTGCCGAGGCCTTGGCCGAGCAAGGGTTCACGGTGGACCGGAGGAAGATTCAACTGGCGCAACCCATCAAGGAGCTGGGCACCGTCGCCGTGGCGGTGAAGCTGCATCGCGACGTGACTGCCACCATCTCGGTGCATGTGGTGAAGAAGCAGGATGCCCAGGAGGGTGCTCCTTCGGAAGGGGCGGCGTAAAGGCTGCGGCCGGTTCACGCGGTCGATGGGAGTGGCAATAGTGAGGAAACAGGATGAGTAGCAACGCCGTCGGCTCCATGAAGGCTTTGAAGGCAACCGATCCGGCTGTCTTCGAGGCGATCCGGAAAGAAGAGAAGCGGCAAAAGGAAAAGTTGCTGCTGATCGCGTCGGAGAATTTCGCCAGCCCTGCGGTGTTGGCGGCCCAAGGCTGCCTGATGACCAACAAATATGCCGAGGGGTATCCAGGCCGGCGCTACTACGGGGGGTGCCAGCACGTGGACACGGTGGAGTCGCTGGCCATCGAGCGGGCCAAGCAGATCTTCGGCGCCGAGCATGTCAACGTGCAGCCACACTCCGGTTCACAGGCCAACATGGCGGCCTACTTGTCGGTGCTCAAGCCTGGAGACGTGATTTTGGGTATGGATCTGGCGCAGGGGGGGCACCTGACCCACGGCAGCAAAGTGAACTTCTCCGGGATGCTCTTTCACTCGTATTTTTATGGGGTGGATCGCAGCACGGAACAGATTGATTACGACGC
>SCVQ01000460.1 GCA_004296865.1 Nitrospirota bacterium | reverse complement strand
GCATCGCATGCGCCGTATAGGACGGGCGCGCGGCCTTCTTGGCCGGCCCGCCGGTCTCGCGCACGAAGGCCGGGCAGGCATGGAACCAGACCGGGTTCTTCATCGCCGGCTCGTAGCCAAGCCCCTTCTTCGTAATCACGTGCAACAGCGTGGGGCCCTTCAGCTTGAACACGTTTTCGAGCGTCGGCAGCAGATGCTCGAAGTTGTGCCCGTCGATCGGCCCGACGTAGCGGAATCCCAGTTCCTCGAACAGCAGCCCCGGCAGGATGATCCCCTTGGCCAATTCCTCGGCCCGACGCGCCAGCTTCTGCATGGGCTGGCCGATCTGAGGAATCGCGCGCAGAAAATGCCTGGCCTCCTCCTTGACCCTGGTGTAGAACTCGCCCGTGAAGGTCCGGTTCAGGTAGGCCGAGATGGCGCCCACGTTCTTGGAAATCGACATCTGGTTGTCGTTCAGGACCACCAGAAAATCCTTGTTCAGGCCCCCGGCATGGTGCAGCCCCTCCAGGGTCATCCCGGCGGTCATCGCGCCGTCGCCCACCACGCAGACGACCTTGTCCCTGCGGCCGAGCTGTTCCCGCGCCTCCACCAAGCCCAGCGCCGCCGACACGCCGGTGCCGGCATGCCCGGCGTTAAACGTATCGTACTCGCTCTCCTCCCGCTTGCAGAACCCGCTGAGTCCGCCGTATTGCCGCAACGTGTGAAACTGTTCCCGCCGCCCGGTCAACAACTTATGGGTATAGGCCTGGTTGCTCGTATCCCACACGATCTTGTCCGTCGGGGTGTCCAACAGAGAGTGCAGCGCCACCGTCAACTCGACGACGCCCAAGTTGGAGGCCAAGTGGCCGCCGACGCTCGACACGGTCGCAATGATCTGCTCGCGGATCTCCTGACACAGGGCCGGGAATTGGTCCGGCGACAAGCGCTTCAGATCCGACGGGCTGTTTATTGTCTTCAACAAAGACATGGCGATTTCTCCTGTTTACCTACACTCCGGCTCCTGGAATTGGGAATGCGCACCCTGGCTGGAAACCGGGCAGAAACACTTTCAGATCGTAAAGAATTAATGCGAGTGTCTCACAGAGTTCTTCGGAATGTCAAGCGCTTACGTTCAAATAACGGGTATCAACAACCAGCAAACACCCGTCTTGGTCAGGCTACCGGGTCAGTCGGAGAACCGGTAGGTCATCACAGTGGAGAGCGTGAAATCGGCAGCCGCCCCTCGGATGAAGTCCACATTCTCAACCCCGTACACTTGCCAGAGCAGATTGTTCCGCAAGCGGTAATTGAACCCGGCCACGACTTCGGTCACGCCTTGATCGAGAACCGGTGAGCCGGTTCCATGAAAAGGACTGGAGTAATAATCGAACTGCACTTCGAATGAGGCGGCGGGAGACCAGAGGTATTCAGCCGCCACGAGGCCGGACACGACCGGCTGTAGCCCCAGGCCGGCGATGGAGCCGGTCGGGAGGATCCCGTTCACATTTCCGTACAGGACCCAATGCGCCGCGACCTTTTTTTCAACAGCCAGCCCCGCCCCCAGGTCCGTATGGCCGCTCCCGAAGAACCGGCCGGAATCCCCGGTGGGAGCTTTCACGGCAAGACGAAGCGACACGGCAGGGCGATGCTCCCCCTCCAACAACATTTGATACTTGCTGAACAGCGTGGTATCGCCCAGCCCCAGGTCGCGATCCCCTCCGCTAAACTGCGTCTGCCCGTTCCGGGTCAGATTATACGCAAAGTCCGTCTTCTCCAACGCGCGACGGGCCGGCGCCAGCCCGCTGGTCAAGCGTTCTGTTTGATTAATCGCACCGCCGAGGATGCCTTGGTACCGGTAGAGGGTGGGCACTTCGATCCCGACTTCGAACCGGTCGGTCAAGCCGTACCGGAGGAAGAGGCCGGAACGCACCTGATCGAATTTCATCGTCGCCGTCGTCGTTCCGGTCCGGTCATTGAAGACCGTGCTGGTATCGGCCAGTTCGATCCGCACGTCCAGCGCCCCTTTTTTGAGCACCGCGGCACGATCGCCTGGCATTCCCAGAACCAGCAATTGGATGGGCTGAAAGTTTCGAACGGGAAACGGGCCATAGCCCTCCGCGGCGGCTTCGTCCCTTCCTGCCGACAGGGACAACACCGCCAGCACCGCCAGTATCCCTCGAGCGACTCGAGCGCGCGTCCCCCCTTTCGCAAACCTCATCTCGACAACGACGCCCCCGTCCGGCCAACAGGGCTTGCCTTAACGATGCCCCAGCTCTCTACTGCGCCACGAACTTGTCGGACTTCTTCCGCAACTTCTCGACAAGGTCCGCGTAGGAGGACGAATGGATGACCTTGGTGAACTGCCCTCGGTAATTGTTGACGAGGCTGACCCCATCCACCACGACGTCGTAGACGCGCCAATTATCGGACTTGTGCATGAGCCGGTAGTCCAGCGGGATCTCCGCCTTGCCGGAGATGACCTTGGTCTTGACCTCGGCAAAACCTTCCTGCTGCCGCTCATTGAGATACTGCACGGGCTCCCCGGAATAGCCTTCGATCTTGTCGGCATAGGTATTGGACAAGAGCCGCCGGAACAACACGACAAACTCCTGCTGCTCATCCCTGTTCAGTTTCGCCCATTGCGTGGTCAAGGTCCTCTTGGCCATTTCGTCGTAATCGAACCGGTCGCCGATGACCTTCTCGAGCAGCCGGCGCCGCTCGTCCGTCCGATCCGGCTTCTTCATCTCCTTATCCTGCAAAATGCGGACGACCTCGTCGACCGTATGTTTGACCGAATCGGTCGCCGTGCCGGCGGCTTGCGCCGGTAGCGCGCCCCCAACCAACAGGGCAAGCCCCACCGCCAGCCCGCGCACGGCAGCCCCCAGAGTCCGCTCCGTCGATCCGATGACTGCGCCCCGCCGTTCGCACTGCCCCCGTCCATTCATAGGTTCGCCCCTTTCTCTCATTTCTCTCAGAGCGCTCCCGCCACGCCGTCATGGCGCCGCGGCATGAGCCGCTTCGACTAATTCACTTTTCCGTGGATGTATTGGCTGACCAGTTCCTCAAGGTCAAGCCCCGCTTCCGTATCCCTGATCTTGCCTCCTGCAAGCAGCGGCTCGCCGCCGCCGCCGGGCGACAGGGACACATACTTCTCTCCGATGATGCCGCGCGTTTTGATCGATGCAATCGTGTCGCTGTACAGCTTGATCCCGTCGCGCACCGCCAGCACCACCATGGCCTGATCGTCCTTCAGCAGGATCGTCTTGACCCGACCCACCTCGACCCCGGCAATCTCCACCGTGGCCCCCGACTTCAGTCCAGAGGCCGACGTAAACTCCGCCTGCACGTCGTAGAGGTGGCTTCCGATCACCTCCAACTTGCCCAGCTTGACGGACAGGTATCCCAAGCAGGCGATGCCCAGCAGGACAAAAATCCCGACGACCAGTTCCAGTTTGGCTTTTTCCATATCAGCTCCCTGGCAGTGCGGAGGCAAGCGGGGCCGGCCCGCCCACCGAAATGAATTCGAGAACGCTCGGGTTGGTGCTGCGTTGGAAGTCCGCCGAAGGCGCCATCGCCACGATCTTGCCTTCCTTCAACATCGCCACCCAATCCGAAATCGCAAAGACCTCCGGGATCTCGTGACTCACCATGACGGCCGTGAACCTGAACGTCCGCTGCATGGCCACGATCAGATCGTGGATGGTTTTCGCCATGAGCGGGTCCAGCCCCGTGGTCGGCTCGTCAAAGAGGATGATCTCCGGCTCCATCACCAGCGCCCGCGCCAGACCGGCGCGCTTCCGCATCCCGCCGCTCAGTTCGGCCGGAAACTTGTGCCCCATCCCGGACAGCCCCACCTGCGCCAGCTTTTCCTCGACCCGTCGCGTGACGTCAGGCTCCGGCAGCCTGAGCTTCTCCCGTAACGGGAACGCCACGTTCCCGAAGACGGTCAGAGAGTCGAACAGGGCCGCGCCCTGGAACAGCATGGCGAACCGCTTGCGCACCTCGTTGAGCGCCTTCCCTTTGAGCCGTGAGATCTCCAGGCCGTCCACCCAGACTTCGCCGCGGTCCGGCTGGAGCAGGCCGATCATGTGCTTGAGCAAGACGCTTTTCCCCTCCCCGCTGGGCCCGATGATGGTCGTCAGTTTACCCGGCGGAATGGTCAAATCTACGCCGCGCAAGACTTGCTGGCTTCCGAACGCTTTCTCGACGCCGACCAATTTAATCGTTGATACCTTACTCATTGATACCGTTTGCAGCCGTCAACTTCCCGTCCCATTACCAACGCTGACGCTGATCGCGGAGCGCTTCCCCAGCTAGAGCAGCACCGAGGTCAGGAAATAATCCCAGACAAGAATCAACACCGAGGCCAACACCACCGCCTCGGTCGTAGCCGTTCCCAGCCCTTCCGCGCTCATCCTGGTGTAATAGCCTTTGTAGCAGCAGACCCACGTCACGATCAGCCCAAAACTGACCGACTTCCAGATGCCGCCGTACACGTCCTTCCACTCCACCGCCGACTCGATGGAGTTCCAATAGGCGCCGGAATTGCCGCCGAGGAGATCGACGCCCACCAGGTAGCCCCCATAGATCCCCACGACGTCGAAGATCGCCACCAACAGCGGCACTCCGATGAGGCCGGCCACCACCTTCGGCGAGATCAGATACTGCAAGGGATTGATCGCCATCGTATCGAGCGCATCGATCTGTTCCGTAATCCGCATGATGCCGATCTCGGCCGTCATGGCCGAGCCCGCACGGGCCGTCACCATCAGCGCCGCCAGGACCGGCCCCAGTTCTCGAATGATGCTCAGCGCCACGGCGGCTCCGAGGGCCGCCTCCGATCCGTACTTCCGGAGCGTGTAGTAGCCTTGCAAGCCCAACACCATCCCGGTGAAGGCGGCGGTCAACACCACCACAAACATGGACTTGAAACCGATGAAATGGAGTTGTTTGAGAATTTGGAAGGGCCGCAGCGGGGGGCGAAACAGCCAGGCGGTGGTCGAGGACAGGAAGACAACCATCCGCCCCATCTCCCGAATCAGGAAGAGGGTCGTGCGGCCGATCCCTGCGATGCCGGCGGTCAGCATCGCCCCCCCTGCGGAAAGAGCGTCCACAGACCGCTTGGGAATCCGGCGACACCATGTCGGCGGGACGCGTGCCTCGCGCCGTGAGCCTTACTGCAGATCATCCAGAAACCTCTCCACGAACCGAGTCATTCGTTCAGACGCCACCGCGCTCTGCCGACGCAGCCGGTTGAGACCGACCACGGCGGACGGATGGACCAAACAGAATCCTGCCCCACGCAACCACCCCGCGAACCCACGTGGGCCGGGCGGGGCCAGGAACAGGTTGAAGTCCAGCGGGAGGTCCTCGTCCAGCAAGTCGGACGCAGCGCGCACAACCAGAAAGGGAACCTGCCGCGCAACCGCCGCCGCCCCCATCGCAGCGCTCTCCATGTCCAAGCCGATGGCTCCGGTAGACAGCGCCGCCCTGCGTTTCTCATCGGCCCGCCAGAGCACCCGCGGGACCGTCACAAAGCGCCCCACGTGCGCGGCAAGACCCGCTTTTTGTGCCGCAGCGATCGCGACCTCGCGGAACGGCTCTGCACAAGGCACGGCGCCGCTTGGGACAGCAGCCTGACCTAACGAGGAGACCCCGTCCTCCTGCACGGTGACGTCCGTGCCGATCAGTAAATCGCCGATCCGGGACGGGGCAAGGGCACAGGCGAAGCCGCACGAGAGGGCAAGATCCAGCGGGTGTTGCGCCAGCACTTCGCGGCAGACCGCCCCGGCCTTTGCAGCCCCCACGCCGGTCTGGAACGCATAGATTCTGCAGTTCCCCCGAAGCCCGACCAGACAGCGGGCGCCGGCGATACGCCTCTTTTCCTCAACCCGCACGGCGCGGCAGACCGCGTCGAGTTCCCACCGAGTTGCCGTGAAAATCCCGACCCGCTTCAAAAGTCCCGCCGCCTCACGCAACGCGCCGCTGCGCGCATGAGCCGCCATGGCATCGGAGCCTCACCGGCCACGCGGAGGCAGGGCCTCAGACTTGCGACCAAAAGCATCCCGTCTCACGAGCCGCCTGACACAACTCATCGGCCTTCGACCGACCGTGCGCCCGCATGTTCCGATACAGCGCCAGCGCCCACAGCGGGAAATATTGCGCATACCAATGGTAGCGGAGGTAAAACACCCGCGGGAAGCCGGTGCCGGTGTGGCGGACCTCCTCCCACGAGCCGTCCTCCCGTTGCTGACGCAAGAGATAATTCACGCCCCGCACAACGCTGATGGAATCCGTCGCTCCCGCCGAAAACAGCGCGATGAGCGCCCAGGCCGTCTGGGAGGGCGTACTCTCTCCCTGGCCTGCCGTGGCAGGTTCGGCGTACGACAGGCAGGATTCCCCCCACCCTCCGTCCGGATTCTGTTTCGACTCCAGCCACGCGACCGCCCGGCGTATGTAGGGCGCGGACATGTCCTCACCGATGGCCTGCAGCCCGGCGAGGACCGACCAGGTCCCGTAAATATAGTTCACGCCCCAGCGGCCGAACCAACTGCCGTCGGCCTCCTGCTCACGCAGCAGGAACCCCAGGGCCGGCCCCGCAGCCGGATGTGTCCGGTCATAACCGAGCGTCCCCAACAGCTCCAGACAGCGGCCGGCTATATCGGCCGTGCTGGGGTCCAAAAGGGCCCGGTGATCGGCGAACGGAATGAGGTTGAACACCATCCGATTATTGTCTTTGTCGTACGCCCCCCAGCCGCCATCGGAGCCCTGCATGGCCATGACCCAGCGGTAACCGCGTGCGATAGCTTGTTGCGTCTGACGGTCGCTCAGGCGCAGCTTCGCCAGCGCCATCAAGACCACGGCCGAGTCATCGACGTCCGGATACAACTCGTTCTCAAATTGAAAATACCAGCCGCCGGGTTCGGCCTGCGGCGACGAGACTTTCCAGTCGCCCACGGCGGTAGCCTGACGGGAGCACAACCAAGCCGCCGCTTTCTGCAGCGCCGGATGGTGTTGCGGCATCCCCGATTCGACCAGGGCATTCATCAAGAGGGCCGTGTCCCACACGGGGGAGAAACAGGGCTGCAGGTGCAGCGTCTCCGCCGGCCCTTGGCCGTCACGGGCAACGTCGTAGACCTCCAAGGCCTCGATCTCGCGGAGAGCCTTCACCACCGACGGATGATCCACGCCGTAGCCCAAGCACCGCATCGCGACGACCGAGTTGGCCATCGCCGGATAAATCGCGCCGAGCCCCCCGGAGCCTTTCACATGGGCCAGCATCCACTCCGCCGCTTTCCGAACGGCCGCGTCACGCAGCGCGCGGATCGGCATGCGATCGTAGAGCTTGATTCCCTGGTCAAGCGTGATGAAGAAATTCCGCCAGGTGAACCAGGCATCGTCCTTTTTGAAGGGCGGGACCTTATTGAAGGCAACGTGTTCGCGAGACTGCACGAACAACTCGTCGATCCCCTGCTCGCGGGGGATGCGGCAGACCGGCCGATGCAAGAACACGATCAGGAGAGGGATCAGAACGGCCCTGGACCAATAGGACAGGGCGTAGACGCTGAAATAAAACCGCTTCGGGAGCAGCATGATTTCGGGCGGCATGCTGGGAACGCCGCGCCAATCATACTGGTCGAAGAGCGCCAGCGTGATCTTCGTGAAGACGTTGGCTGCCACCACCCCGCCGCGCGCGCGAATCGCGTCTTTCGCACGCACCATGAAGGGCTCGTCGGCCGACACCCCCGACAGCTTCAGGGCGAAATACGCTTTCACCGAGGCGCTGATTTCACAGAGCCCGCCGTAGTAGATCGACCATCCGCCATCCGGCAATTGCATGGTCCGGAGGTAGCGCACCGCTTTGCGCTCGCGCTCCGGATCCACCTTCCCCAAGAAACGACGGAGCATCAGGTACTCGGACGTCAGGGTGGTATCAGCCTCCAATTCCGCAACCCAGTACCCTTCGCGGGGATGCTGTCTGGACAGGAACCAGGCCTGGCTGCGGCGCACCGCCTCGTCAACCGACTCCGACTGCCCCATCGACGGGCTGGCGACCCGCCGCCCGGTCTGATCCGGAACCGCAGCAGCATGAGGATTGTGCGAGACCAGGCGTATCGAAGCGGCGGTTCCCGCCGAGGTCCCTCCCCTGAGCCGGCCAGGACCCGATGCAAACAGGCTGTTAGACAGACGTGTAATCAAACTCTTAATGAGTTGCATAAGCGTGGCATCTCATCCGGCGATGAACAGAGAGCCTGAGGGAAGAGGCGCTGGCCTCTCAAAGGCGAGATCGAAGGGGCTGATTCCGAGAAAATTCATAGGTTTGCTTTATAGCAAACCGCTCCACGACTGTCAAGCAATCGGCC
>SCVQ01000459.1 GCA_004296865.1 Nitrospirota bacterium | reverse complement strand
CGGCTGACCCGCGCGGTCGTGATCGTGGGGATCGTGTTCGTGGGGACGTTTTTCTTCGCGGACCAGTTGGTGCAATGGCTGCGCGTCCCGTTGCAGAACATGTTCATCCCAGGGTCGCTCACCTGGGTTCCCACCGACCTGCCGTTGATCCCGTTCGTCTTTCTGGCTCCGGCCGAAGCGCTGTGGCAGAACGTGAAGGTGGCCGGCCTCTTCGCCTTGGTGCTGGCCACCCCCTACGTGCTGTGGGAGGTCTGGCAGTTCGTGGTGCCGGGTCTGCATGCCCAGGAGCGGCGTTTTGTGGGGCCCTTCGTGCTGATCAGCACCCTGGCTTTCTACGCCGGAATCCTGTTTTCGTTTTTCTTCGTCCTGCCCTTCGCGTTGAACTTCCTGATCTCCTACGGGGTAAACGCCGGGTTCATTCCGCAGATTTCCATTGCACAGTATGTCGGCTTCGCGCTCTGGTTCCTGCTCGTCTTCGGGCTGATTTTCGAGGTGCCGCTGGCGATCACGCTGATGGCCAAGCTGGGTTGGGTGGATGCGCCGTTCCTGAAGCGCTACCGCAAGTGGGCCTTCCTCGGCGCGTTTCTCGTGGCAGCGATCCTGACTCCCACCCCCGATCCGTTCAACCAGTGTTTGATGGCGGTTCCGATGTATGTGTTTTACGAGGTGGGGATCGTCAGCGCCGGCTTCTTCGGCAAGAAGCGCCGGCCGACTGGAGCCAAGGCAGAGCCGACGGCTGCGGCGGCGGGAACGAGCGCCGTTACGCCGGTGCCGGCCAAGCCGGCGATGGCGGCCGAAGGCGAGTATGTCGGTGTCCCCGGCGGCCGTCGGGGGTGAGCCTGCTCATGCGTGTGGCGGTCGTGGTGATCAGCAGCAAGATCGTCTCGGGGGCTGAACCGGACCAGGGGCGGGAGGCGATTGCGCAGATGGTCCTGGAATTACCCGGCACGATGGTCGCGTACGATGTGATTCCGGACGAGCGGAACGAGATTCGGAACCGGCTCATCGCCCTCTGCGCGGATCAGGCCGACGTGGTCTTGACGTTGGGAGGGACCGGCGTGAGGCCCACCGACTGGGCGCCGGAGGCGACGCGGGACGTGATCGAGAAGGAAGTGCCGGGGATCGGTGAAGCGATGCGGCTTGAGAGTCTGAAGAAAGTGCGGACCGCCATGCTGTCGCGTGGAACCGCCGGCATCAGGGGGCGGACGCTGATCGTCAATCTGCCCGGGAGCCTCAACGGGGCCAAGGAAAATCTGGCGGTTATCCTGCCGGTGCTGGCCCATACGGTCGAGAAGATTAACAAACGTGATGCGTGATGAGTGAGGCGCTCTGAGTTGGCCAGCAGAGCCGTTGTCTCATTACGCATGACGCATGGCGGATCACGAGGAGTTGCCAGATGCCGGGAGAACTGAAAGTCATACAGCCGCAAGGGTCCGGGAGCGGCGATGCCTGCACCTACATGTGGGCCTGCGCCATTTGCGACGAGAACGAGACCTGCCAGAAGGACAAGGAAGGGCACAGCCGCTGGCTGGTCGGCAAGCGGATGGAGCGGATCCACCACAAGGTGTTGGTGATGAGCAACAAGGGGGGGGTGGGCAAGAGCACCGTGACCACCAACCTGGCGGTCAGCCTTGCCTTGAAGGGCTACGAAGTCGGCATCTGCGACATGGACATCCATGGCCCCAACATTCCGAAGATGGTCGGGGCGGAAGGCCAAAAACTCAAGGTCAGCACGTCGGGGGGCATCATTCCGTATCAGACGTACAACCTGAAGATTGCCTCCATGTCCTTCCTGCTGCAGAATCCGGACGATCCCATCATCTGGCGGGACGCCTACAAGTACGAATTCATCAATCAACTGTTGGGCGGGGTCGAATGGCAGGATCTGGATTTCCTGCTGGTGGA
Organism: Nitrospirota bacterium; assembly: GCA_004296865.1. Lineage (GTDB taxonomy): Bacteria > Nitrospirota > Nitrospiria > Nitrospirales > Nitrospiraceae > SCVQ01. Next base: position 3,899 of record SCVQ01000459.1, on the reverse strand, counting down.
TTTGCCTCCCGGCACGGGCAACGAGTCCGTCACCACCATCGACCTGATCGGGAACGTGAGCGGCTGCGTGATCGTCACCACGCCGCAGGAGGTTGCGCTGCTGGATTCGCGGAAATCGGTCACCTTCGCGAAGGACAGCGAGATTCCGATCATCGGCATCGTCGAGAACATGAGCGGACTGGACTGTCCCCACTGTCACCAGCATATCGAGGTCTTCAAAAAAGGCGGGGGGGAAGCCTCGGCCATGGACATGGGCGTGCCCTTCCTGGGCCGCATCCCGTTGGACCCCGATGTCGTCACGCAGTGCGACGCGGGCGAGCCCTTCGCGATGTTCTATTCCGACACGCCCACCGCCGAGTCCTATCATCAGATCGCCAACAAGGTGGATCAGTTCTGCAAGAAGAGCGGGTCGCTGTTGAAGATCGGCCCAAAGTCGAAGCACTGAGTTGACTATGCAACGATTGACGCCGCTACAGGAAGCGCAACAGACGGTCCTTGCCGCCACCTCGACGCTGGGGCTTGAAAAGGTCGGGCTGCTCGAGGCCTTGGGGCGCGTGCTGGGGGAGGACCTGATTGCGTCCCGTGACAATCCCCCCTGGGATAACTCCGCCATGGACGGGTTCGCCGTCCGTTGGGAGGACATCAAGCAGGACCACGCGATCGCCAAGCCGGCCGTCTTGACGGTCATCGAGGATGTGCCGGCCGGCAAGGTCGCTACCAAGTCGGTGGGCCCCGGACAGGCGATCCGAATCATGACCGGCGCGTCGGTCCCGAAAGGCGCCGACACGGTGGTCAAGGTGGAAGAAACCGAGCCCTCCGGCGATACGGTCCGGATCTTCAAAGCACCGGACCGAGGGGCCAACATCCGTCCCTGCGGCGAGGACGTCAAGAAGGGCGACCGCATCATTGCGAAGGGCACGGTGCTCCGTCCGGCCGAGATCGGCATTCTGGCCATCCTGGCCAAGTCCTTCGTCTTCGTCCATCAACGGCCCCGTGTGGCGATCCTCTCCACCGGCGACGAGCTGGCCGATTTGGACGAGCGCTTCGATGAGGACAAGATCATCAACTCGAACAGTTACGGGATTGCCGCTGCCGTGCAGGAGGCCGGCGGCATTCCGATTCTGCTCGGCATCGCCAAGGACCAGCCGGCCGACTTGAAGGACAAGATTGCGCACGGCCTGAACGCCGATGTGCTGGTGCTGTCCGGCGGCGTCTCGATGGGCGACTACGATTTTACGAAAGCGGTGTTCAAGGAACTGGGCGCGGAGATGAACTTCTGGAAGCTGGCGATCCGTCCCGGCCAGCCTCTGGCCTTCGGCAAGATTGCCGGCAAGCTGGCCTTCGGGCTGCCCGGCAATCCGGTCTCCTCCATGGTGACCTTTGAGCAACTCGTGCGGCCGGCCATGTTGAAGCTGTCCGGGCAGCGGAGCTACATCCGGCCGGTGATGCAGGCCCTCTTCCAGGAGACGTTCTCCAAGCGAAACGACCGCCGGCATTTCCTGCGCGGGGTCCTGAGCCGGGAGAACGGCGTGCTGACGGTCCGGACGACGGGCGATCAGGGGTCCGGCATCCTGACCTCGATGGTGAAGGCGAATTGCTTGATCGACGTGCCGGAGGCAGTCGAACGGCTGAATCCGGGGGATACGGTGACCGTGCAGGTGTTGAGCGCGCAGCTGGAAGATCGTGAAGAAGCCGCGAAGCCGTCCACTGGCCATCGGCCGTCGTGTTGTTGAACCGGTAAAGGACTGATCGGAATGGCTATCCCCATCCTCTGCTTCGTCGGGCGGTCGAATAGCGGGAAGACGACGTTGATCGAGCGGCTGATTCCCGAACTGGTGAGGGCCGGCTATCGTGTGGCTACCGTCAAACATGCGGGCCATGGCTTCGACCTGGACACGGAGGGGAAGGACAGCTGGAGACACAAGCGGGCCGGGGCCAGCACCGTGATGGTCCTCTCCAAAGGCAGCCTCGCGATGTTTGCGGACGTGTCGGATGAGATCAAGGTGGAGGAACTCCGGGACCGGTTCATGGACTCCTCGATCGATCTCATCATCGCGGAGGGTTGGAAGAGCGAGGGCTACCCCAAGGTCGTGATCCTGCGGGACCAGGTCGGCGAGGTGCCGGTCTCGCCGGACGGGTTGCTGGCGGTGGTGTCCAATACGCCGGTGGATTTGGCGGTGCCCTGCCTCCATGCCGATGACATCGCGGGGCTCAGCGCGCTCATCATCCGGCGGTTCCCCAAACGTTCGGAGGCATGAACTTCAAGTCCAAAGCCATCCTGCTCCTGGCGATCCTGGCCGGCGCCGCTGTCCTCGGCGGGGTCGCCGTGCCGCTCACCAACCACCCCAAGTTCTGCGCCAGTTGCCACAACATCCGCCCCTCCTACGAGAGCTGGACCGCGTCCACGCACAAGGAGGTCACCTGCGTGGCTTGTCATGTGCGGCCCGGCATCGAGGGCTTCATCCACGACAAGGCCTGGGCCGGCACGAAGGACGTGGTGATCTACCTGTTCGGGACGCCGACGGACCCGCACAATCTCCAGGCCACCGTCTCCTCCGAGGTCTGCCTCGGCTGTCACCGTGCCATCCTGCGCGTATCCGAGATCGCCGCCCGCGACCTGTCCCCGCCGGTCAAGGAAGTCGGGCTGGTCATGAGCCACAGGACACACATGGAGGCTTTCGCCAAGCGGGAGAAAGGCGAGGGCTGCACCACCTGCCATGCGAGGGTCGTGCACGAAAAGCCCATCAAGGGATACCCGGTCGTCATCCCGCGCGGTCATGTGGCCGTGGATAGTCAGCCCTATGTTCCCGATCATCCCGAGGGCACGAAGCTCCGCTCGTCCGCGCAGGCCGATTGCTTCCGCTGTCACGACGGGAAGGCTGAGCACGAGGGCAAAGTGCTCAGCCGCAAGTGCGAGACCTGCCACATTCCTGGCAAGATCGGGGGCTTTCTGTTCGAGTAAACGATGAGCCATCAGCTCTCAGCCGCCAGCAATCTGCATGCGGCAGGACTCTGAGAGCTGAAAGCTGACCGCTGGTTGCTGGTGAACCATGTCTTCTCCCATCGTTGAAGTGAAGAATCTGACGAAGCGGTTTGGTGACTTCACCGCCGTGGATGGGATTTCGTTCGAAATCCGTCGAGGGGAGATTCTGGGACTGCTGGGCCCCAACGGAGCCGGGAAGACGACGACGATCCAGATGCTGCTGGGGTTGATCACGCCGACGGCCGGCTCGATCCACATGTTCGGCAAAGATCTGAGCACGCACCGCGAGGAGATCCTGAACCAGGTGAACTTTTCCTCCTCCTATATTTCGATGCCCTATGCGCTGACGGTGGAGGAGAATCTCAAGGTCGTGGCGAGGCTCTACGGGCTCTCCGAGGTCCCGCGGCGTATCGACGAGGTGGTCAAGCAATTGGAGATGGAGGAATTCCGCAGCAAGGTCACCAGAAAACTCTCCTCGGGACAGATGACCCGCCTGACGCTGGCCAAGGCGATCCTGACGAACCCCAAAGTCTTGTTCCTGGACGAGCCCACGGCCAGTTTGGACCCGGATATCGCGCATAAGATTCGCGACCTCCTGAAGGAGGTGCGCCGATCGGCCGGGTTGAGCGTGCTCTATACCTCGCACAATATGAAAGAGATGGAGGCGATGTCCGACCGCATTATCTTTCTTCAGAGAGGCAAGGTCGTCGCCCAGGGCACAGCCCAGGAGATCATGTCGCGCTTCGGCCAACGAGACCTGGAAGAGGTGTTCTTGAAGTTGGCCAGAGAGGGCTAGAGGCTATGGGCGATAGGCTATTGGCAAGAAAAAGCAGCCACCTATTGCCCATTGCCTCGTGCCTCTAGCCATGTGACTTATATGAAACTTCACCGCATCGTCGCCCTTATTATGCGCCAC
>SCVQ01000458.1 GCA_004296865.1 Nitrospirota bacterium | reverse complement strand
GAGGCCGTAGGGGCTGGCCCCTTCCGGGAAGCTGCCGACCGGGAGGGTGAGCACTTCCCCTTTCAAACCACGTTCCTTCGAAATACGTGCTCCTTCGCCGGTCATCCAAAAAGCTTTCCACTCTTTTCCGTCTTTGAATTCAATGGTACGTCCGGCCCAGTAGCTGGCGCTGTTGGCTCGCTTCAGGTCCCACTCGTTTCCCCAGGGGTAGAGACGGCCGTCGGTGCCCCGTGCCGCTTTTTCCCATTCCGCTTCGGTCGGGAGGCGCTTGCCGGCCCACTGGCAGTGGGCGACCGCATCATGCCAACTGACGTTGACGACGGGGTGGTCCTCGCTTCCGGCGATGGGATGGCCCTGCTCCCAGAGAGTCACGGCCGGGTCGGGGTTGGCCGGCGGTCGGTGTCCCGTTGCCGCGACGAATCGCTCATACCGGGCGTTGGTCACTTCGTACCGATCGATCCAGAAGGCGCTGAGGAAGACCGTGCGTTGCGGCCATTCGTCGGAAAAGCTGTTGTTTCCCTCCGGGCTGCCCATGAGGAATGAGCCGGCGGGAATCAGGGCCATGCGGTTTTCTTCAGAGACAGTGGACGAAAGGAGCGGCTGGCAAGCTTCGAGAGCCAGCAGCAACGCGGCGACGGTGATCGCGTGTCGGCTCACGATATGGGTTTCTTCAGCCTGCAGGATCTGGCGATGCCGTCCCGGTAGGAGAGCCAGAGTTTCAGGGCCTGGTTCAAGCTGCCCAGCACGGCTTTCTGTTGGCCCGGCGTGACCGCATGGGCAAGGACCAGGTCGTACGCGTTGTGTCGGTGCCCCGCTTCCACCAGTTGGTGCGCGCGAATCAGGTCCATAAAATTCGGCGAGAGGCCTTGGTATTGGACGAGGGGATGCTTCAGCACGTGGTCCTCGATCTCGGCAGGGGTCTTCGGGGTGGATGGGTGCAGGATCTCCCGGCGATCGTTGAGGCTGCCCTCGACGAAGATCGTCAGGACTGCCGCGCTCACCAACCAGTCTTGTTTCCATGTGATCTGGTCCAGCCAGCGGCGGTAGGTCTTGCTGGCCGGCAGCAGCGGCACGTGTTCAAATTCTTTCTCGTCGTATCCAAGCCCCTTCATCATGGTCAGGAAAAGTTCCGGGTGCGGCCGGCCGAGCGACAGCCCGCCGGTGTCTTCTTCGTAGATGTTCTCGGCCAGGATGCGGCGCACCTCCTGGGGAGGATTCGCACCGTGGACTCGCGCCAGCAGGACTGGAAAGTCACGGACGTAGACGGCGTACTCCTGGCGAAAGTGGATGCTGAGCTGGTCTTTGGTGATCCGGCTTCCGGTGAAGTGCGACCAGGCCCAGTGATGCTTGCCATCCATCAGGCTGAGCAGCTGTTCGCGGAACCGGCCGGTTGGGGGCTTCTTCATGCAGACTCCTCGTCAACGATAATCATGATGCGTGTTGGGCTGATGCTTGCTTTACCCTAGACCGGCCCTTACAATCACGAGACGCGCGTCATGAATCCGATTACCGTTCAAGACCCCGATGCCATCCTGAATTTTCTGGCCGAGGTGTCGCTCCGCGGCAAGGGATTCACCACCGACTGCTTGCTGGACTATGTCCTCGACGAAGGGTTTATGGAGCCCATTTATCTCAGCGCCAGCGGCGAAGATCCCGATGCCTACTACAAAGGCCAGCCCAGTGCCTGGGCGACGTATCAGGTGCGGGAGTGGAAGCGGGTGCTGACCATTTCCGGCGGTCCTGGCAAAGAGCGCCGCGTGCAAATCACCGAGACGCCCTAGTCGTTTTCTCCGGTTTGCGTCCTCGCCATTCTTACCGCAGCGTGGCATCAAGCTTTTGTGCACCTGATTGTCGCCGAGTGTACGGGTTCGACGAGCAAAATACAATTTGCAAATATCCAGGGGGCCGCGGTCGGTTGCAGTTGAGCGAACCCCTCCTTAGAATAAAACGGTGAGAATCAGAAATGTCCTGCTCATGACGGAGGCGAGGTCTTGCGCAGACTCATGATCATCGGGATCATCGGCGTGGCAGTATTGGTGGTCGTCGCCTTCTGGCTCCTGTCTTGCTGGCCGGTCGTCAATGTCGTTGAGACCGGCAAGACGCCGGAGTATCCCGACATCACGCCTCGCCGCTATCACGCCACGCAGGCCACGGTGGAGCGAGTCTTCGATGCGGCGCTGCATGCGGTGGATCGCCTGCCGCGCTGGTCGCTCGTGGCGTATCAGCCGGAGACGGGAGAGATTCGTGCGGAGGCCAGAACCAGACAGTTCCGTTTTGTGGACGACGTGCTGATTCGTGTGGAAGCGCAGAACGGCGAGGTGGTCGTGC
>SCVQ01000457.1 GCA_004296865.1 Nitrospirota bacterium | reverse complement strand
GAACTGTCGACACCAGCCTTTTCAGGGCTGTGCTCTACCAACTGAGCTACCTCGGCACGGGCGCCACCATAACAAGCAGGCTCCGACCCTGTCAAGCACAGGACCGTGCCCGGGCAAAGACTCGATCAGGCATGCCGCAAAGCAGCTGGATAGCGCCAACTGGCAGCCAGCAGCCGCTGTAAAACGCTGGCGAGCAGACGCTTGACGGGCTTCTTCACCGCAGAGTATTCTCACTCCACCAGAGGACGAGGTGCGGAGCACCGGCCACACGCCATACTAACTCAGGGCCTTGCATATTGGCCTGATGAACAATCGAGGATCGATGGAAACCCCGGTCCCAACGACGGAAGTAGCAACGAGTGAAACCCCTCTCAAGTCGACGAAGGACTATGTCGAAGACTTGGCTAAAAAAGCACGCGCCGCGGCCGGCCCCCTCGCGGCTCTGTCTACAGCGGTGAAGGATCAAGCCTTGCTGGCGATGGCCGACAGTCTGGAGGCCAAGGCCGGGGATATCCTGGCTGCCAATGAAAAAGACCTTGAGGCGATTGAAACACGCGGCGAGCGGAAGGCTTTTATAGACCGCTTGCGCCTCACGCCGGAGCGGATCACCGAGATGGCCACGGGGCTCAGGGAAGTCGCAAAACTGCCTGACCCGGTGGGAGAGACGGTCAAGATGTGGCACCGGCCCAACGGCATGTTGGTGGGCCGCGTGCGGGTCCCGATCGGCGTCATCGGCATCGTGTACGAGTCGCGGCCCAATGTCACGGCTGACTCAGCCGCGTTGTGTCTGAAGTCCGGCAACGTCTGTGTCCTGCGAGGGGGCTCCGAAGCGATCCACTCCAATACGGTCATTGCCGCTCTTCTGTCCGAGGCGGCCGAAAAAGCCGGGGTGCCGGCCGGGGCAATTTCCTTTGTGGACCGGCCCGAGAGGGACGTGGTGGTGGAACTGCTCAAGCAGGATGAATTCATCGACCTGATCATCCCGCGCGGCGGGGAGTCCCTGATGAAAACCGTGACCCAGGAATCGCGCATTCCCGTGATCAAGCACGATAAAGGCGTCTGCCACATCTACGTGGACGCCGATGCTGACGTGGCTATGGCCCAGAAGATCTGTCTGAACGCCAAGGTCCAGCGTCCCTCCACCTGCAACGCGATGGAGACGCTGCTCGTGCACCAGAGCATCGCCCGGGCCTTCCTGCCGGACCTGATCGCGCGATTGAAGGGGGCGGGCGTGGAAGTCCGCGGCTGTCCCAAGACCTGCCAGCTCAGCCCTGAGGCGAAGCCGGCTGCCGAGGAGGATTACGGCCAAGAGTTCCTGGCGCTGATCCTGGCCGTCAAGGTGGTCAAACACATGGAGGAGGCGATGGAGCACATCGCCCGCTACGGGTCCCATCACACCGAGGCGATCATCACGAACGATTACGGACGCACCCTGCGCTTTCTGCGCGAGGTGGACGCGAGCGCCGTCATGGTCAACGCGTCGACTCGCCTGAACGACGGCTACCAGTTCGGGCTCGGCGCTGAAATCGGGATCAGCACGACCCGCATCCACGCGCGGGGGCCCATGGGGCTGGAAGAATTAACCTGTACCAAGTTCGTCGTGTATGGCTCCGGCCAGATTCGCGAATGAGGGGCTGCTGAAAACGGCCCCCAACTTTGTTCTCGTCCGCGCTGGCCGGCCGTTTTGAGCAGCCCCTGCCATCTTGAAAGCAGAAGCACGTGGATTCTTCCTTCTTCTCCGCCCTCACCAAATCAGGCAGCGTCGCCTTCCCAGCAAATGTCCCCTTTGTAGAAGACCTGCAGGCGGCCGGTGGCCGTGCCGCCCGGCAGCCCGGCGGACACCTCGTTTTCTACGGCCCCCATGGCAGACGTTTCTTGGCCACCGATCCGGACGGGAACCCCTTGCACGAGTGCGAATGGGTCGCGCAGCCGCAGGGACCGGCAAGGCTGGCACGTGCGCGCATTCGCCTTGACTGGGGACAATGGGTCGGGCTCAAGCCAGAAGGGCTGGTCAACTCGACGCGGCTCGACCTCTCTCGTAAACCTGGCTGGGAACGGCTCCGTACCGACGACCTCCGTCGCATGGCAGCCCAGGCGCTGCACGTCCCCTTTGAAGAAATACGGTTCTTTTATGGAGACGACGACCTGGTGATCGATGCGCAAGGGCAGACGACGATCCGGCATAAAAAAGATGCATTCTACGTCCTGGAGGAAGAGACCTTTGCAGCCGTCCCGGAGCACGTCCGATTCATGGCCTGCATGGGGGCCATGCATTGGGATAGGATCGATTTCCTGCCGGTCGTGGAACTCTTTCAGTCGCTTTTACCCGGAACCGGGTCCGCCACGCTTGAATTGATCCGCGGCCTCTACGACGACCAGAACGAACGCCACCCTCAGCCTCTGGCGCTCCGCTACCGCGGCATTCCCACCTATCCATCTGAGGCCGCCTTTCGCCTGTTCAGCGCGTTTTTTACTCCACAGGCCAAGACCGGCGGCAATCCGTTCCCCATCTTTATGGACCAACCCCGCTCCCATGAAGTGACCTGGCTGCCGGCTGCGGACCCGCCTCGACGGTACTTCGACTCTGCCCGTCATCTTTGCATCTCCGTAATGGGCGGCGTGGTGCAGAAAGTCACCCTATCCGATGATTCCACCGGCCTGTCTTATGTCCATGCCGGCCGAGCCGGCTTGGCCCCCTGCGATCGGAGCTTCATAGTAACCAAGGGCTTGGCGGTGCTCCGAGACGGGGAACAGCACAGGGAGTTCCCGATCAACCCGGCATGGGGAACGATCAAAGACACCATCGAGGAGAGCCCGCGACAAGGAATACGCGAACAAGGGGAAGGGGAGAGAAGAGGATGGCGGGCATTTTTCAACGGCCCACCGCCGCTCGTGCCCCCTGTCCAGGCCTTCTCCGCCGTCCTTCTCTATCCCGATGACGACACCGAGATAGGGGAACCGGAAACCCAGCCTTTCGTGGCCGATTACCTGCAAGACGTCCTGGAGGAACAGCCGGAGCTAGCAGCCCGTCTCGCCGCAACGCAACGCGCCCTGATCGACAATTTTGACGCCGCCGTGACCTCCTGCATCAGACTGGATCGCCCACGGGACTACCGCGTGATGTACTACCGCCCGGCATTCGCCCAGAAGCAGGCGCAGACATTGTGGAACCAGTTGGCCCAGGCGCGGAAGCTGGAATGGGCAAGGCGGATGACCTTCGTATCGGCCGACGTGGAGCAGGCGCAGACCTCCGGACAGATTTATGACGTCATCTATGCCTGGCTGCCATTCTCGCAATTTCACAACGCACAGGCGCTCCAGAAGACCGCTCGCGCCCTGGCCGAAGCCCTCCGACCAGGTGGCTTGGCCTTTGTCGTAGGCCCTGCCGCAATGAGCCCAGCACTCCGGGCTTACCGGCTCCGCATTCTTCGAGTGGACCCGGTGGCGTCACTGCCCAGTTTCCGCATGCATCAATCCATCCTGCCACAAGCCCGCGTGAAGCCAGACTTGATGCTCTTTCAGACTCTCAAGCACTGACCACCAATCCAGATGCCTGCACCCCGCAACCAGGCTCGGCTCCCTGTCAACGCGGCAAGCCCACACCAGACCGAGCCAAGCAATGGAGACGGTAAAGAAAATCCCCGCGTCCGCCGATAGAGAAGACTGTATGGCTTCGACTGCCGCGAGGCCCTGTGGGCTTCCGTCCAGGATAGGCCTGTTTGCACAGCAGTCCTTCTAACCAACGCATTTGGGATCACCATG
>SCVQ01000456.1 GCA_004296865.1 Nitrospirota bacterium | reverse complement strand
CATCCTCCCCGAGCCTCTCGCGCGCGAGCCGCTTCCGGTGCTGGGCTGCTACGTCGTGGGCTCGGCCATCGTTTCGGTCTGGGCCCTGGGGGCGCTAGGCTTGCAGGTCTTCCGGCCGGTCCGGCTCGACCGCGACAGCTTGAGGGCAATGTGGCGGTTCTCGCTGCCGTTGATTGCCACCACGTGGGTGTCGCTCCTGGGCACCTACTGGATCGACTACATCGTGATCACCAAGTTCCTCTCGCTCGCCCACCTCGGGCTCTACTCGCTTGCGAATCAGGTGGCCGGTGTCGTGCAGCAGGTGACGATTATTTCATCGTCCATTCTCCTGCCGCACTTTTCTGTCCTGGTGGCCAAGGGGGACACGGGGGCGATCCAGCGATTCATCTCGGGCGTCTTGCCCTGGGGATTCCTGGCCCTCTCCCTGTTCCTGGGCCTGTTCATGTTGCACGTCGGGCCGGTCGTGCCGGCGCTGTTTGGCCGCGAATTCGACGCGTCGGTTCAGCCTCTGGCCCTGCTGATGATCGCCACGATCCTGCTGGCCCTTTACAACAGCTTCACGCCGTTGTTGACCGCGCAGGGCGCCACTTGGACCTTGATGTGGATCACACTGCCGACGGCGGCCGTCAACATCGTCATGGACTTGCTCCTGGTCCCGCTACTGGGCATCAATGGCGCGGCGCTTTCGACGGTTCTTGCATACGCGACTTCCGCCGGGCTGGTGCTATTTGTCGTGGGGCGGCGTGTGGGGCAGCCGCTGCTTTCCTATGCATGGTTTGGCCTGCCGGTCGTCCTTGTCGTCCTGTGCACCTTCCTGCTTACTGGATGGACGCTCTACGTGTGCGGGCTTCTGCTCTTGGCCGGGTCGGCCTTGTTTCTGGCCCGCCTCTTCGGACTGCGACGTAACGACGAGGTGATGATCCTCCTGGTCGGCTTGCTGGGAGACCGGTTCCGCAGGGTTCCCGGGTGACGGGCGAGTGCAACGCCACGCGGCTCGGTCTGGATCCTACGGGGAAATTTCCTGTTGCGACGAATCCGGCAATGGGCTAGCATGGCGCGCCCGGTGGGGCACTTAGGCCGCTACGGAGGCGTAAGCGCGTTTCTCATAATCAAGGAGCGACACAGATATTATGCGCGTATTGGTCACCGGTCACAACGGCTACATTGGGTCGGTAATGGTTCCCCTGCTTCAGCGAGGCGGCCATGAGGTGGTCGGGCTCGATACCTTCTATTACGAGGATTGCGTGCTTGGGCCGGAGGCCGAGGCTGTGTTTTCGGTCTGGCGCGACATCCGCGAGATCACGCAGGCCGACGTGCAGGGCTTCGACGCGGTGATCCATCTGGCCGCCCTGTGCAATGATCCTCTCGGGAACCTGAATCCGGAGTGGACGATGGAGATCAATCACC
>SCVQ01000455.1 GCA_004296865.1 Nitrospirota bacterium | reverse complement strand
GGTTCAATTCCATCCCTTGCTCTCGCCTGCGTCTTGTGAGTCCCGTGCTGATGGGTACGTCAAAGAGCAACGTCAGATTCGGTTTCAGCCCGCCGGTGGCAAAGCGGTTCAAGCTGAGCAAGGTCTGCACGTCCAGGCCGCGACCGTAACCCTGGTAGGCGAGTGTGGAATCGATAAACCTGTCGCAGATGACGATCGCTCCACCTTCCAAGGCTGGCTTGATGAGGTACGCGACATGTTGGCTTCGGGTTGCCATGATTAGGTACGCCTCGGTCAGAGGCGCAACCGTCTCAGAAGCCAGTTGTGATGCGCGGGCGAGTAACAGTGCGCGAATCCATTCCGCAAAAGGCGTTCCTCCTGGTTCCCTAGTTTCCAGGACCCGGTAACCCTCTTTCCTGAGTAGCTTGGCGAGTCTTGCGCACTGGGTCGACTTCCCGCTTCCCTCGACCCCCTCGAAGGTGATCAGGAGGCCTCGACGCCCTTTCTGTCTGTCTCTTGTCAGACACCCCATATTATCCCTCTTAAAACGAGCCCAACCAGAGGGGCCGATCCTAGTCCAAGTCATTGAAAATAGCAATAAAAGGCTTGCGACGCCATGGTAAAGCCTGTATTATGATTCGATCCCTTGGAACGTCATGGTGAAAACACTCAAAGCCTCTCTAAAACGATACTTTATCACGGGGCTGCTCGTCATTATCCCGATCTGGGGAACGGTCCTGATCCTCAAGACCCTGTTCGTGACGGTGGATGGGATCTTGGGGGACGTGCTGGCGAAATTCGTCACCCCCGCCTACTACGTTCCGGGGCTCGGCATTCTGACCCTGATCCTGCTGATTTTCACGACGGGCCTGCTGGCGACGAACTTTATCGGCGGCCGGATCGTCAAGCTCTGGGAGGACTGGCTGCACCGAGTGCCGGTCGTCCGCGGTATTTACGCGACGATCAAATCCATGATGGACATTCTGTCGTTCAAGGAAAAGGGAAAATACAATCGGGTGGTGTTGATCCAGTTTCCGAAGGATGGCCACTACTGCTTTGCCTTTGTGACGGGCGTGACGACAGGGGAAGTGCAGGACCTTTCCCCCGACCCGCTGGTCAACGTCTACGTGCCCACATCGCCCAATCCGACCTCCGGATATTTTTTGCTCGTCCCGGAGAAAGAGGTGATGCCCTTGGAGATCAGCGTGGAAGAGGCCATGAAGTTGATCGTCTCCGGCGGGCTCTACTCGCCGCCGGCTGCGACCGATGCCAAGTTGCCGAGACCGCCTGTGCAGAGTCCTCAAGTGGGAGTTCCCAGCGCATGATGTCGGAATTTCTTGATGGCATGATGGTCAATGTGTTGATGGGTGGCTCGCAATGAATCAATCGCCCGATCGGCAAATCACCCGGTCTCCGATCAAGGGCCTTGGCGCGATCGTGATGGCGGCAGGACTGGGGAAGCGCATGAAGTCCAAGCTGGCCAAGGTGCTTCATCCGGTCGCCGGCCGTCCCATGATCCGCTACACCGTCGACTTGGCCGATCGGTTGGCCAGTGAGGGCGTGACGGTGGTCGTGGGCTATCAAGGGGAGCAGGTGAAAGCCGTCATCGAGGCACAGTATGCGGTGCATTCCAGCCTGGCCGGCATGCGTGGGATAGCGGATCGCGGACAGGGCGTGACGGCCCACGTCAAGCCGCGCGGTTTTCAGGCGCCGCCGATTCTGATCGCCGCGCAGAAGGAACAACTGGGGACCGGGCATGCGGTCATGCAGGCGCGGCTTGCGATGAGCCGGGCGCGCGGTGGGTCCGCACCAGCCTATGTGATCCTGAACGGGGACACGCCGCTGTTGACGGAGGCGACGGTGCGGGCTCTGGTGCGGCTGTACGAGACCGAACGGGCGACGGTCACGATCCTGACGACGATGTTGGACGATCCGCGAGGGTATGGGCGCATCGTCCGTGCTGCGGCGCCAGGTCATAACGGTCGGGTGCGCCGGATCGTGGAAGACCGGGATGCCACGCCGGCCGAGTCGAAGCTGAGAGAGATCAATGTGGGGACCTACGTGGTGGATGGTCCGTTCCTGTTCGAAGCTCTGGACAAGCTTCAGCCGCAGAACGCGCAGAAGGAATATTACCTGACCGACATCGTCGGCTTGGCGGTCGAACGGGGGCTCACGGTCTCGGCCATGGTTGCGCCGGATGCCGAGGAGTGTTTGGGAATCAACACGCGGCAGCAACTGGCGGCAGCCGAAACGGTCGTGCGGCGGCAGCGCTGCTTGCACTGGATGGAAGCGGGCGTCACGCTGCACGATCCGGCCACGACCTGGATCGATGCCGACGTCCAGATCGGGCGGGACACGGTGTTGTATCCCCAGGTGACGCTGGAGGGGAAGACGAGCATCGGCGAGGACTGCATCGTCCGGTCCCACAGCCGGATCG
>SCVQ01000454.1 GCA_004296865.1 Nitrospirota bacterium | reverse complement strand
ATTGCCGCAAATCAAGCATCTCCAGACTCGGAGGACGCTCAAGTTGGAGAAGGATTCAGCCCCGAACCCCGTCCCTCCCCCCCCACTCTGTCACCATTAGCCCCCCACAGCGCTTGCAAGTCATTGCTCGACCTTCCGTTCCGATTCTCCCCCAGCCAGCCCCTTATCCTGCGGAACATGACCAACGGCGATGCCGCGCGGAATATGCAGCCTCTTGAGCACGGCGCGATCACCGTCTTTGGTGAAGTGAGCATGCACCCGATCACCAACTAGGGCATCTGCGAGGGTTTTGCGCTCACCTCTGGCCAGGATCTCCGATTCGGGCGTGACCATGAGCCGACGTGCCCGTTTCCAGCCATGCTCTGATAGCTGAATCGCAATAGTATGATGAACAAGATCGACGGCAACCAGTGTCCCTCTCAACTTGTAGCTCTTGCTCGAAGCAAGGGGCTGGACTGTCTTGCTATACATAGTGAAGTGAAGCTCCTTTTCAGGTCCTGCGTGATCCTCTTAATCACTTTTTGAGGGAGCATAGAGTGTGCCAGTCAAAACTTGTGTAATGATCGGGGGCCTGGATAGGACGGAGTCTATTAACACGATTTGGGAGAGATTCCCTACAGTTTTGTAGAGCCAGAGACAAGCCAGCAGGGTGCCAGGCCCTGGAAATTTGGAATCCTAGGCATGCTCGGCAAAAGTCCCTACCGGAGGGGATCGCGCAATCTTTGCAGAATAATTCACGACTGACTAGGTCAATGCGGCTGTTGGTCATCCACTCGATTCAATTTAGCTGGCGAAACACTAAGTTCTGAAGTTGAAAGAAGCGAGGATGGGTGTCTGACCAGAAGGCATCAGAATTGCTATGCCATAAGGCGGGGCGTGGAATTAGTCTGCGTCTATCCCGATGAATGTGATGATCGCAGAAACGCGCAGGATCGATCTCGCAACCCGCCTACGCAGGATTTCGGAAATACTGGACGAACTGCTACCGGACGCAGAGGCGAGCGGTGCGGCCATGCACCGGGTGACAGCTATTGCGCTTGAGTGCCTTGATCGAAACGTAATCCCGCAAGCCGTATTTGCGCTAGTGGATGCGGTGCGAAAGAATCCGTTTTGGATGCGAGGCTATCTCTTTCTGGCCATCATTTATCGCGCAGCGAGCGCGACACAGGAGGCAGTTGCCACGCGGCAGACCGGCACCAAGATGTGCCGAACAGTGCGTCGGTTCCTGATTGCACAGATCAGCAGACAGACGATCGGAGGAGCAGGCACCCGCGCGATTCTGTCCCGTCTGCTCGACCGGATGGCAATCCGGATGGCAATGATGAAGCGGTACGACGACATATTGCGGCACCAGCTTGCGCTCACATTAGTTGGAGCCGGTCAATTTGAGGAAGCCTTATTGTGGCTAACCGAGGGTGATGTCGAGCATGCGCCAATGCGCTGGCAATGAGGGGGTAACGCTTGGGTACGTGTTTGAAGCGACAGCGAGGTAGAAAAGCAGTACGGGGAGGATCAGCAAAGATGAAGAAGGCTGCGGAACAAAACAAAGAGTTATCGGTGCAGTCCTGTGACCGTTGCGGACGGCGTTCGTCGGACCTGGTTTTTGACGATCTCAGTCTGCGCAATCTCTGTTTGGATTGCCGTCGAGATATCGATCGGCGGCGTCCGGGGCGGCACTTGTCCGCATCGAGAAGGCCCTAGCGTATCCAGGACGCCGATGGCCCCTCTTCCGCTGTTGCAAGCGCTGCCCCCAAGGTGCATGTCTTCATCGTGGCGTGCTAGGATAAGAATTGCGAACCAACGTGAAAGTGGGTGGACACGATGTTCCGTCCGATCCCAGAACCTAGCTTGTTTCAGGCGGTACCCATCCGCCTGATCGCCTCCGTGCTCTTGATTCTCGCCTTCGTGGTGTCCGTGCTCCTGTTGTTCAGCCTGGAGCACGAGAAGTTCGTCGTCCATGGACTCATGGAAGGTAAAACCGTCCCGACGGGTCTGTTCCCAGTCTTGTGGCAATCCCGCCGGGATCTGATCGTGATTACAGTACTGCTCTTCCTTGTGAGCGCCATTGCGATCGCTGCAGTGATCACCTCCCTTCACTATGGCACCACGCGGCGAACCCTGGAGGAGGTCAAGGGGCTGGCCCGGAACATCCTGCAAAGCATTCCGACGGGCGTCCTGACCGTGGACCGCAACGGTGTCATTACGGCCGTGAATCCCAACGCGGAAAAGGTATTGGGGCGCTCTGCCGTTGAGCTGCTTGGGAATACCTACGATTCAGTTTTTGCAGAGGGAGACACGATCCGAGTGGTGCTCGATAGGGCGCTCCGCGGGCAGCAGCACGTGGATCACAAGGACTTACCTTATGAAGACAGCGATCGGGCACCCCGTACGATCCGCGTGAGCAGCGCGGAGCTGACAGGCGACGATAGCCGGCCGGCTGGCGTGATCCTGCAGGCTCAGGATGTGACCGAATGGCTGGCGCTCGAACAACGAGTGCGCGTCGCAGAGAAGCTCGCCGCGCTGCACACGCTGTCCGCCGGGGTGGCCCACGAACTGCGCAACCCACTGAGCGCAGTGGATCTGAACCTGCACCTCTTGGAGGAAGAATTGCGCGAGAGGAGCCACCTGTCGCCCAAAGCCGGCCAGTACCTGGAGGTCCTCAATGCCGAGACCCGTAGGTTGACCGGCATTCTTGATAATTTCATGAAGTTCGCGCGGCCCGGGGCGATTCGCCTCCACCAGGTAGACGTGAAGAGTCTGATCGCGCACATCGTCTCGCTCCTGCAGTATGAAGCGGAGGAACAACACATCAGCCTGGAGGCGACGCTGGCGGATGGCCTGCGGTGCATACTCGGTGATGAGACCCAGATCAGTCAGGTGCTGGTCAATATCGTCGTCAATGCATTCCATGCGATGCCAGGCGGGGGCGTCTGCCGTATTACAGCGACCGGACGAACGGTGGCCGGCAAAGACTGGGTGGAGATCTCCGTGCGCGACACAGGGGTCGGCATTACGCGCGACGAGTTGCCCCGTCTATTCGAGCCCTTCTACACCACGAAGGCGAGCGGAAGTGGGTTGGGTCTCGCGATCGCGTATCGAATCATTCAAGACCACGGCGGTACGATCGAGGTAGAGAGTACGGCGGGAAGCGGCACCACCGTTGTTGTCAAACTTCCTGCAGCCTCAATTGAGTGTCAGACCGATATGGTAGGGACATGATGACTCCCGCAAACATTCTTGTCGTCGAGGACGAGACTAACATCCGCACCGCACTGGTGACGATGTTGGAAAAGCTCGGCCATCATGCTCATGCAGCCGCGACCGGGGAGGAGGCGCTGGTTCTTCTCGAAGAGGCCAGGGCGGACTTAGTTATCACGGATCTGAAGATGCCAGGGATGGGGGGGCTGGAGTTGATCCGCCAGGTAAAGGAGTCCTGCCCAGAGACCGAGGTGGTAGTCATGACGGCCTATGGAACCGTCGAGACGGCGGTGGAGGCGATGCGCCTCGGCGCCTATGATTACATCTGCAAACCCATCGACCGGGAACGCTTTCCCGTGGTGGTAGAGAAGGCGCTCGAAAGGCATTTCCTGGCACTCGAGAATCGGCAACTGCGCGACCGATTGGAAACGCGAACTCGCTTCGAGGAGATGATCGGCGAAAGCGGGCCCATGCAGCAGATTTATGACCTTGTGGAGATGATCGCAGGGAGTGATGTCACGATACTGGTGGTTGGGGAGAGCGGGACTGGCAAAGAGTTGGTGGCGCGAGCGATCCATCACAAGAGTCCCCATGCCTCAGGACCCTTCGTAACTGTGAATTGTGGGGCACTGCCGGAGAACCTCCTGGAGAGCGAGCTGTTCGGCTATGAAAAGGGAGCGTTCACAGGGGCTGGAGGGACGAAGGTCGGCCGGTTCGAATTGGCGGACAGCGGCACGCTGTTTCTAGATGAAGTGGGCGAGCTGTCCTTGAAGTCACAGGTCGATTTCCTGCGGGTGCTTGAGACCAAGGAATTCAGGCGACTGGGTGGGACCAAGCTGATCAAGGTGGACACGAGGATCATCGCCGCCACGAACCGTAATCTTGAGGTTGCCGTCAAGGAGGGGGCGTTTCGCGAAGATCTCTATTACCGCCTCAATGTGATCCCGGTCCGCCTGCCGCCGCTGCGTGACCGCGCGGAGGATATTCCCCTGATGGTCGAAAGTTTTCTCCAAGAGTTCGCCGCGCAACACCAGCGAGCGCCACAGGAAGTTTCGCACGAAACCATGCGACTCCTCCGGCTGTACGCCTGGCCGGGAAATGTCCGTCAGCTCCGCAATGTGATCGAGCGGTTGGCAGTAACCGTACGCAACTCAATCATTCATCCACACCACCTGCCAGAGGAGATCCAGGCCAGCAAGGAAGATGCGCGAACGATGTTGGTCACCCTGGGCACCTCACTTGAAGAGATCGAACGAGAAGTCATCCATCGGACATTGGTTGAGGTCACCGGTCACCGAGAAAAGG
>SCVQ01000453.1 GCA_004296865.1 Nitrospirota bacterium | reverse complement strand
CGGGCCACATCCTCTCCCATCTTGATCGACATGAAGTCATGGCCCCCTTCGTTCAAGCCGGGTTGAGTGGCCTCGGTGGTCTTGATGAAGTTCCCGAAGCCGGAACCCTTGATCGTCACGATCTCATCCAGCCCGGCCGAGGCAGGTGAAACGGAATCCACCTTGGGGACGGTCAGGGTGAAGGTACCCGCTTCCGTCGACACGATTCCTTTCTCCACACAACAGGACCCGTCGGCCTTCGGAACGGCGGCGCCTCGGCGCACCACCACCGGTCCGTTTTTCACGCTAAAGGGAACCCAGACATCGATCTTGTCGTCGTGCCACCGATAGATAATGGCGGGCACGCCGCCGATCTCCACGCCGTTGTCGCCTTTATTAAAGTCGGCAAAGGCATAGGGCGTGGAACCGCTCTCGGAATAGAAGCCGAAGTGCTCCCCGGTGATGCGCAGCAGGCTGCCGATGGGGGCGCTCGCAGGAGACAGGCCGGTCGCCTTCGGCACCTCCACCGTAAACTGCCCCATGGTGCGCTCCGTCTGCCCCAGCTTGAGCACCAAGGGACCGCTGACGGCATCCAACGGAACGTGGACGACAAGGGTCCCATCCGTCCACTGCGCCACCGTTGCCGGTCGGCCGCCAATCAGGACGGCATCATCCGGCCTCTTGGCGGCCCCAAAACCTTTGCCGAACAGCACCACCTTGGTGCCCACCGGCCCGTGAAAGGGATCCACTCTGATCGAAGGGAGGATGCTGAGAGGCGTCGCATTGCTGATACTGTATTCAACCGGGGCACAGCAGGACCCGTCCGGCAGGGGGTCGGAGGAGGCCAGGCGGACCACCACCTCACCAGACGCGGCATTGGCCGGGACTTCGACTTCAATCTTGTCGTCCCGCCATCTCCGTACCCGAGCCGGCACCCCGCTGATCAACACATCGTTCACACCGAACATCGTATTGGGGTCCTTGGATCCGGCCGTATTGCCGAAATGTGCCCCGGTGATCTGAACCACCGTGCCGGGCTCGACCTCACCCGGCGTCAGTCCCTGAATGGTCGGCCGCAACACCGTAAAGGTCCCCACCTGGACTTTCTTTTTCCCTTTCGTAATCTCCACCGGCCCGCTGCCAGCCCTGAGCGGAACCTTGACCGTCACCACATCCGGCTCCCACCGCTGGACCAAGGCCGGCACCTGATTGAACAGGACCCGGTTCTCCTGGGTCGATTTGAACTGGCCAAACCCTTTGCCCGTAATGGTCACCGTCGCCCCGGGCGGCGCGGCGTCCGGAGCGAGCGCCGCATCGGCTCGAACGGGATCCAGCCAGCTGGCGACCGACAAGCCCACACAGAACAAGACAACCAACCACATTGAGGTACGTCTCCTGGAATCGTAAACGTTAGGACGGGCTCGCACCCGAGCGTGACAAACAGCACGGCGACTCGGCATCAGCGCGAGACGAGTCATGAAGGCCGGAACGGAGCACGCCATGGAACGCGCAAGTGTCGGGACTATAACAAGCGTCCTTTTTTCCTGTCAAGCGAAGCCCACGTCCAGGCCCTTGCCGTCCCGCAACGGAGGCTCTTATAATACCGGACCAATGGAATCGGAACGACCCAGAGCCTCACTCCAAACAATCGGATGCCGCCTCAACCAGGCCGAGACCGCCCTGCTGGCAGACCGCCTGAAGCAGGACGGCTACGATCTCGTGGAACCGGGGCAACCGACCGACCTGCTGGTGCTCAACACCTGCTCCGTCACGGACCATGCAGAATCGGACTGCCGGTACCTCGTGCGACGCACGCTGCATCAATCCCCCCATGCGTTCGTTGCCGTGACCGGCTGCTATGCTCAGACCGGAGCCGAGGCCCTCAGCCGGATGCCCGGCATCGACCTGATCGTGGGGACCCAGTTCAAGATGGATCTGCCGAATTTGCTCCCCCCGCCGCATGCCCTCCGCAAGCGGCCGGCCCCACACCTGTTACACACCAGAACCATCGATCGCGATGACTTCGTCCTGCCAGGAACCGGCGACTACGACTCCAAACGGGCAAACCTGAAAATCCAGGACGGCTGCAACTTCATGTGCTCATTCTGCCTCATCCCCTTTGCGCGAGGACATGAGCGCAGCCGACGACTGGACGACGTGCTCAGGGAAGCGGAGGAATTGACGGTCAGGGGCCACCGCGAACTGGTGCTCACCGGCGTGAACATGGGACAATATGCCCATGACGGCCGGACCTTGCTCGACCTGATCCGGCGCTTGGAGGACCTGCCTGCGGTGGACCGCATCCGGATTTCTTCGATCGAGCCGACCACTGTTTCGGACCGCCTCCTGGACTACATGGCGACCTCTCAAAAGCTCTGCCGGCACCTGCACCTCCCGCTCCAAAGCGGAGACGATGGAATCTTGCAGGCCATGCACCGACGGTACCACATTCGGGACTACGCCGCCTTTGTCGAAAAAGCCCTGCGTCTGATGCCGGACTTGGGGCTCGGCACGGACGTGATGGTCGGGTTCCCCGGAGAAGGCGAGCAGGAATTTGCCAATACCCGTGCCGTGCTCTCGGACCTCCCCTTTGCCTATATCCACGTCTTCAGTTTTTCCCCTCGGCCCGGCACCGCCGCAGCCCGATTGACCGACCAGGTCGGTCCGGCAACCATACGCGCCCGCAGCCAAGCGCTCTCGGAACTCGCGCGCGGCAAACGGCTGG
>SCVQ01000452.1 GCA_004296865.1 Nitrospirota bacterium | reverse complement strand
GCTCGGCCGACCACGTTTGTAGTCGGATTGCAGGCGCTGCTGCGCCCGCGTGCGAGTCTTGTCACGCGGATTGGGAACCCAGCGCCGGTACCTCTCGTCAATGGCCGTCAGATACACGTTGGCCAGAAGCGGCGAGATGATGCCCCCTTGCGGGGTCCCGGTCACTGGATGCCGGAGGCTGCCCTCGATCATTATGTCGGCCTTCAGGAAGGCGAGCACGAGCCGCAGGACCTTGCGGTCCCGAACACGACGACGTACCCGCTCCATCAGCACGTGATGATCGATGGCGTCGAAACACCCCTTGATATCCCCCTCAATCACATACCGGGTCCGTGAGGGACCGGCCGACGTCGGGTTCAACTTGTGACGCACCCTTGCGAGTGCATCGTGAGTGCTTCGGCCAGGCCGGAAGCCATAAGAGGTCGGGTAGAAGTCCGCCTCGAAGATCGGCTCCAGCACCAGCTTGAGCGCCATTTGGACCAGTCGGTCTTTGAGCGTTGGAATGCCCAGTGGACGGAACTTTCCCAGCTTGCCCGGCTTCGGGATGAGCCTCTGCCGGACCGATTGAGGCTGGTAAGTTCCTTGTCGCAGCTCCTGTCGGATGTCCTCCAGGAAGCCCGCGACACCATCGAGCCGCTCTTCGACCTTCTTCCGCGTCACGCCATCCGTGCCCGGCGTATTGCTGCCCCTGTTGCGGGACAGCCGCTGCCAAGCGTGAAGTAACGTTCCGCGGTCGCACACAATATTGAACAGATCTGCGAACCTCTTATCGGGGTCCACAGCACTCCACCGATACAGCTTGCGCTGCATGTCGAGAATAAACCCGGTATTCACCGTGTCGGACACGCGTCCATCTCCTGCTTGCAAATTGTATCCACTGCCTGCCTTCGCCATGTGGACGGCTTTCCCGTCCTCCGACTACTACGCAGGCTCCGCCCCCAGCGCGCGCGATCGCCGGTCGCTTCGGCCAGCCACCCGAGGGGCGGCAACGCGGTCGGGTTCCCAAGTTCCACCTTCGCTCCTCGTCCGCTTTAGGAGCCGACTCTACCCCGTGTGGATTCCGGCTTCCGGGCCTTACAGGCTTTCCCGGATGCTGACCTCGGGTCTCCCCGATGTCCCTGCCACGCGTCCGTCAATCGCGCGTCGGCGCTCCACAAGTCTTTCGACTGCCTCACCCACTTCCGAGTTGGTGAGGAACCTCATGACGGGGCTTCGGCCATCGGTTCGGTTTCCCTCTCCATGGCGGACTCGCTGGCCAGGCCGTTATTGGGATCGGAAGTCCCCTCACGCCCGGCTTTAGCGGGTTCTGCTGATTTACGGCTTTCCGGAAGCACCCGGTCGGCCTCACCCGCTTGCTTCGCGCCCCACGCTGCACCGTGTGGCGGGAGGGGGCTTTCACCCCTCGGAGCTGTTGGTAGTTGAGCTTCTAACTCGGTTCGATTCTCCTTTCTGGTCAGAGAGTCAGAGGGCTGCGCTTGGCGCACTGACGGATTGGAGGTCGAGAGAGTGTCTCCCGGCCGTCCGTCACGGAGTATCCCTCATGGCAAAGGCCGTTCAGAAGATCTCGCTTAGCGCCTCGCGAGACATTCCCTTCAACAAGCTGGTGTTGAGCCAGTGCAACGTGCGACGCCTGAAGGCTGGCGTCTCGATCGAAGACCTGGCCGAGGATATCGCCCGGCGAGGGCTCCTGCAGAGCCTCAACGTCCGCCCTGTTCTCGATGCCAATGGTGGCGATACCGGGATGTTCGAGATCCCGGCCGGTGGCCGCCGCTACCGGGCCCTCGACCGCCTGGTCAGGCAGAAGCGCCTGTCGAAGACGGCGCTCATTCCCTGCATCGTGCGCGAACCCGGCGTCGAGGTGTCGGCGGAAGAGGATTCCCTGGCCGAGAACGTCCAGCGCGTTGCTCTGCATCCGCTCGACCAGTTCCGCGCCTTCAAGGCACTGCGCGACAAGGGCGCGGGCGAGGATGAGATCGCCGCGCGCTTCTTCGTCGCGCCCGCCGTGGTGAAGCAGCGGCTGCGCCTGGCTTCCGTGTCCGAGAAGCTCCTCGACACCTATGCCGAGGACGGCATGACGCTGGAACAGCTCATGGCCTTCACCGTCACCAGTGACGCTGCGCGGCAGGAACAGGTCTGGGAGGCGTTGCAGCAGTCCTACAACAAGGAGCCCTACCTGATCCGGCGCCAGCTCACCGAGAGCGCCGTCAGGGCCTCCGACCGGCGCGCGCGGTTCGTTGGGCTCGATACTTACGAGTCAGCCGGAGGTGTGGTCTTGCGCGATCTGTTCGAGGACGATGGCGGCGGCTGGCTCCAGGATGTGACTCTGCTCGACCGGCTCACGACCGAGAAGCTGGCGGCGGAAGCCCAGAAGATCGCCGGCGAAGGCTGGAAGTGGATCGAGGTGGCTCTCGACTTTCGGTACGGCCATGCGCACCATCTTCGGCGGCTCGACGGCGTTCAGCCCGAACTCACGGCCGACGAGCAGACGGCCTTCGAGGCCCTGACTGTCGAGCAGGCGAAGCTCGAGAGCGAATACGAAGGCGCCGACGAGCTGCCGGACGAAATCGATACGCGGCTCGGCGAGATCGAGGCGGCGCTAGATCGGAAGAGC
>SCVQ01000451.1 GCA_004296865.1 Nitrospirota bacterium | reverse complement strand
CTGCCAGTCGCGCCGGTTGACCTTGACCACGATCCCGTCGATCTCGAAGGGCAGCCGGTCCCGCTCCGCTTCGATTTCGGCGTGGAAGGCGATCACCTCGTCGAGACTCTTGCAGCGCCGTCGCTGTCCCGGCATCGGCAGGCCCCAACTGGCCAAGGCGTCCAGCTCATCCCAGTGGGTGGGGGGGAGACTGCCGGACTGGACCGTGCATTCATAGCAGGTGATGACGAGAGGTCGTTCGGCGGTGATCCGGCTGTCCAGTTGCCGTAGCGAGCCGGCGGCTGCGTTCCGTGGATTGGCAAAGGCTTCCTCCCTCCGCTCCGTGATGCGGCGGTTCAAGGCCTGGAAGTCTTCCAGGCGCATGTAGACTTCCCCGCGTACGACCAGATGGGACGGCGGATGGGCATCGATCTGGAGCTGAAGCGGGAGCGACCGCAACGTCCTGAGGTTGATCGTGACGTCCTCCCCGGTGGTGCCATCGCCCCGGGTCGCTCCCCGAACGAAGACGCCTCCATCATAGACCAGTTCGACGGAGAGGCCGTCATATTTGGGTTCCACCGTGTACTCGACTTCGTCGGGGGCCGGCTCGCGGCCCAGTTCCTTGGCCAGTTCGCGCCGGACCCGCTTGTCGAAGGCCCGCACGTCGTCGCGGTCTACGACCGAGTCGAGGCTCAGCATGGGTTTTTCATGCTGGACTTTGTGCAATTCCTCGATCGGCGGGGCCCCGACGCGCTGCGTGGGAGAGTCGGATGCGATCAGGTCGGGATAGGCTGTCTCCAGATCGCTCAACTCCCGGAACAACCGGTCGTATTCCTGGTCTGAGATTTCCGGACGGGCCTTGACGTAATAGAGGTAGTCATGGCGGCGGATGGCTTCCCGCAACCGGGCAATCCGATCCTGCGCCTCGCGGTGTTTCTCTACTTTCGAGCGGGTCAATGGCGTCATAGGAGTAGGCGCTGTGCTCATTCCTGAATGAACCGGGCCGCGTAGCTCCGGATTTCGTGGCCGTTCAACACGTGAAACCGGCGGAGCCGGTCTAGGGTCTGGCTTGAAAACCGATGCAAGGGAATGGTGATCAGCCGGCGCTGGAACTGCCGGGCGATCCGCCGCCAGCGGGCCAGAGGAGGAACGGGCGAGACCAGCACGATATGGGGCTCAAGCGAATGGATGGCCCCTCCGGCAATCAGCCGTTCTTCCAGAGTCCGGGTGAAGTGCAGCCTGGGGTCCTCCCAGATGTTGGGGATCGGCCTGGGTGGAAAGAGAAACAGGGCGCCGCCGTAGCGGGACTGCGCGACACCTGGTCCGACCAGGCGTTCCTGGAACGGGCTGGCGTAGAAACAGAGCGTGGATTCTTCCGCATGTTCCGCGTACCAGGTGGCCTGCCAGGAGTAGGCATCGGGATCGGCCGGTGTGTCAAACAGGAAGATGACCACTTCTACGTTGCCCCTGGCCGGGGGAATCTCCTTGACGTAGATGTCCATGCGGGCCGGTCGGTGGTCGCGCCGGGCAAGCGCAGCGTCTCCGCCTGCCTGCCCCGGCCTGGGTGCGTGGTGCCAATGGCGCAGGGTCTCGCGCAAGTCCAGGCCGTCCTTGAACGAGGTCGTGAATTTTTCGATGCGGGCGAGGTCGGCGCCCAGGAGGGCACGGGCCTGCTCGCGCACGTGTTGGGTAAAGCTCTCGATGCGGTTGTCCTCCGGGGGCCAGGAGCATTGGCGGAAGGGATTCCATCGTTGCGCCCAGCGCCGACTCGTCACGCGGCTGGGGGTCGGCCTGAGGGACAACGACCGCCAGGTCAGCGGAGGACCCTGGAGACGGTTCTTGGCCTTGGCGATGCGTCCGTCTGAAAATTCCAGTTTGCCGATGCCGGCTGCGACGGCCGGTTCCGTGAGGCCCAGGGTGTCAGCCTGTTCGTCGTCGTCCTGGAAGACATAGCGCTTGGCGGTCTCAAGCAACGTGATGGCGAACTCATC